>CAYXXQ010000284.1:0-4816 GCA_964469075.1 uncultured Rhodobacter sp. | reverse complement strand
AGTTTCATCAGGTTTTCATAGCCGGTTTCGCTTTGCGCCAGCAGCACAAAAGGCCGGGCGGCGGGCGCGCGGTCACCGGGATGTGTGGCGCTGGCGTATTCCAGATCAAGCTGGCAGCCGATGATCGGCTGGATGCCTTCACGCGAAGCGAGTTCCGAAAATTCAAGCGCCGTAAACATGTTGTTCTTGTCGGTGACAGCAACGGCGGGCATGTCATTGGCCGCGCAAAGGCCCGCAAGTTTCTTGACGCGCACAGCGCCTTCCAGCAGCGAATATTCGGTGTGCAGACGCAGATGGATGAATCGGGGTTGGGTGCTCATGCCGGTCAAGGTAAACCTGCGGACCGGGCGCTGCAACATCCAGTCTGGGGGAAAACTTAGCCAGAAGGAGAAGTTTCTTGACTTGGGTCATGTGGCTCATTACTTTGCCATATGGCTAAGCATCAAACGCTTGATTCAATTTACCACGCGATGTCAGACGCGACCCGTCGGGCGGTGGTTGCGCATCTGACGCGCGGCCCTGCCAGCGTCAGCGAGTTGGCTGGGCCACATGACATTGCGCTGCCCAGTTTCATGAAACATCTGGGGGTTCTGGAAAAAGCCGGGATCGTGACCTCGACCAAACAGGGCCGGGTGCGAACCTGTCAGATCGACCTTGCCGCCCTGCGCCAGGCCGAGCATTGGCTGGCAGTTCAGCGACAGCATTGGGAGGGGCGGCTTGACAGGCTGTCCGCCCTGGCCGAACAGATCGAGGCGGAGGGCAAAGGATGATAGCAGAACACGCACGCATTGACCTGGAGCGCAAGATCAGCGTCGCACCCGATATCGTCTGGCGGCTGTTGACGGATGCCAAAACACGGGCGATCTGCGGGCCAGGCCCGGCCGAGGTATTGCAGTTCACCCATGTTGATACCCGCATTGGTGGTCAGGATGTGCACCTGTGCGGGCCCAAGGATGATCCGGCATTTGAGGTGACGACGCTGTGGCACCGGCTCGACGCCCCCGAAGCGGCTTGTTTCACCGAAGTACTTCGTAGTTCGGGCGGGGTGTTGGCCGCCTCGCAAGTCGATTACGCGCTGGTGCCTGATAGATCAGGTGTGCAACTGACGGTGACTATCTGGGCAAGTTCATTTGTCGGCCCCGGCATGATCGGTGGGTTTCGCGATGGCTGGCAAACAGCGCTCGACACCCTGAAAGGGACTGCCGAGGCGAAGGAATGATTGTGATACATGAAATCCTTGCCATGACACAGGAAATTGCTGCGACAGCTCACTGTGCTTCGGGCCAATGCTGACACTGCCCGGGAGCGTCGCTGGTTCATCCTCAGCGACGCTCACGGCTGGGCTTTGAACCTGACTGTCCCGTTTAAGCAACCCCACAAAACTCTTCGGACGTTGCAAGGACTGGTGGGCTTGTAATCCCGTGTCTCAGTCGGAAGCGTGATAAACTGCTTGTCAAATTCGACAGTGTCCGCGTAACCTAATCTGCAAATAATAAACAGGGGGTCGCGCGTCCACTTTCCGTCGCCCGGGTGGATCCGCACAAGACTGAATGCAAAGAACGCGGCAGGATTTTCAGATATGGAAATCGAGTTTCTTCTGAACGGAGAGACGGTGCGGGTTTCTGGCGAACCGGCTACCCGTACACTTTTGGATTGGCTAAGAGATCGACAAAGACTGACCGGCACCAAGGAAGGCTGCAATGAAGGGGATTGCGGCGCCTGCACGGTCATGGTGTCGTCGCTTGGCGAAAGGGACGTCACCCATCAGGCGTTGAATGCCTGCATCCTGTTCTTACCGCAACTGTCGGGCAAGGCCGTGCGGACGGTTGAAGGCCTGTCGGGGCTGGATGGCCAGATGCACCCGGTTCAGCGGGCGATGGTCGATCACCACGGCAGCCAGTGCGGGTTTTGCACGCCGGGGATCGTGATGTCGCTGGCCACGGCGCATCGCAACGGTCGGCGTGATTTTGATGATGTTCTGGCAGGCAATTTATGTCGCTGCACCGGCTACGCGCCGATTATTCGCGCGGCTGAGGCGGCGGCGGATCAGCCCGTGCCGGATTGGCTGGTGGATGAAACCGCGCAATTGCAGCAGATGGCCGGGGCGAAAGCGCTGGACACTGCGGATGTTCATATCCCCAAAACCCTTGCGGAACTTGCTGCATGGTATGCGGAAAACCCTGATGCGACTTTGGTCGGCGGGGCCACGGATATCGGTCTTTGGGTGACGAAGCGCCTGACCGAACTGCCCCGGATCTGCCTGTTGTCCCAGGTGCCGGACCTGGCCCGGATCGACGTGACGGATCAGGCCATTCGCATTGGGGCTGCGGTCAATCTGAACCGGTTGCGCAGTGCGATTGCCGCTTATCACCCGGATTTCGCGGAGCTTATCCGGCGCTATGGCTCGGACCAGGTGCGGGGGGCGGCGACGATTGGCGGCAATATCGCCAACGGCTCGCCGATTGGGGATGGGCCGCCTGCGCTGATCGCCCTTGGCGCGGTTTTGCACTTGCGCAAGGGGTCAGTTACGCGCGATCTGCCGCTTGAGGATTTCTTTATCGCCTATGGAAGGCAAGACTTGGCCAAGGGCGAATTTGTTGAGGCGGTTTCGATCCCCCGGCAACGTGATCATCTGAAATGCTACAAAATCTCCAAGCGGTTTGATCAGGATATCTCTGCGGTCTGCGGCTGTTTCAACATCACGCTTGACGAAAACCGCGTGGTTGACGCGCGCATCGTCTTTGGCGGTATGGCTGCAACCCCCAAACGGGCCAGCGCGGTGGAGGCGGCGCTGCTGGGCAAGCCCTGGCGGGACGAAACCATTCGCGACGCGGTTGAAGAATTCAGCAAGGATTACCAGCCGATTGGCGATATGCGTGCCTCGGCCAGTTATCGACTTCTGGTCGCGCGCAATCTGTTGCTACGGTATTTTGCGGAAAGCCATCTGGAAGGCAAGTTTACCCGCCTGCTGGAGGTCCGCGCATGAGTGTTGCGAAATCTCAGCCACATGATGCCGGGCCTTTGCATGTTTCCGGTGAGGCGCGTTACGTCGATGACATTCCGGTGCCGGAGGGCACGTTGCATCTGGCCTTTGGTCAGGCCAGCATCGCCTGCGGTGTGATCGAGGCGATGGACCTTGATCTTGTCCGCAAGGCCCCCGGCGTGGTCGCAGTGCTGACAGCCCTTGATCTGCCCGGTGCCAATGACGTATCGCCCTCGCCCGGGCCTGAACCTTTGTTGTCAGACGGCACCATCCATTTCGCAGGGCAGCCGGTGTTTCTGGTTGTGGCCACCAGCCATCTTGCCGCGCGCAAGGCTGCAAGGCTGGCGCGGATTGACTATACCGAACACCCGGCCCTTCTGGACATTGATGCCGCCCTGGCCGCTGGCAGTTGTCTTGAGCCGCCGGTTACCTACCAAAAAGGCGATGCCGAGGCGGCGATCAGCAAGGCAGCCCATCAGATTGAAGGCAGTCTAGAGCTTGGCGGTCAGGAACATTTCTACCTTGAAGGCCAGGTCGCCATGGCGCTGCCGCAGGAAGGCGGCGATATGGTGATCCACTCGTCGTCCCAGCATCCAAGTGAAATCCAGCATAAGGTGGCCGCGGCCATCAATGTACCGTTCAACGCAGTTCGGGTCGAAGTGCGGCGCATGGGTGGCGGATTTGGCGGTAAGGAAAGCCAGGGCAACGCGCTGGCGGTGTCGGCGGCGGTGGCCGCCCGGCTGACCGGGCAAGCCTGCAAAATGCGTTATGACCGCGATGACGACATGACGTTGACAGGCAAGCGGCATGAGTTTCGTATTGCTTACAAGGCCGGGTTTGACGATAGCGGCAAACTGACGGGGGTGGATTTCACCCAATATGTCCGCTGCGGTTGGGCCCAGGATTTGTCATTGCCGGTCGCTGATCGCGCGATGCTGCATGCTGACAATGCGTATCATCTGCCAAACGCCCGCATCGTGTCGCACCGTCTGCGCACCAACACCGTCTCCAACACTGCCTTTCGCGGTTTTGGTGGCCCGCAAGGCGTGGTTGGGATCGAACGGGTCATCGACCATGTCGCGCACCACCTTGGCAAAGACCCGCTTGCGGTGCGTGAGGTCAATTATTACCGCCCACATCGCGACCGGGCTGGGGAAACCACGCCTTATTATCAGGAAGTGCAGGACAGCGTCATCCGCGAGGTCTCGCGTGCGCTGGTGCGCAGTTCAGCCTACAAAGCCCGGCGACGGGCGGTTGAGGCCTGGAATGCCAAGAACCCGATCCTGAAAAAGGGGCTGGCGCTGACGCCGGTGAAGTTTGGCATCTCCTTCACGCTGACATTTCTGAACCAGGCCGGGGCCTTGGTGCATATCTATTCCGACGGCTCGGTGCATTTGAACCACGGCGGCACCGAAATGGGGCAGGGTCTGTTTACCAAAGTGGCGCAGGTCGCTGCCGATTGCTTTGGCTTGCCGCTAAGCGCGATCAAGATCACGGCGACGGATACCGGCAAGGTGCCCAACACCTCGGCCACGGCGGCGTCTAGTGGGTCGGATCTGAACGGTATGGCGGTGAAAGCCGCCTGTGATCAGTTGCGCACCCGGCTGGTTAATCTTCTGAAGACCCGGCACGGCGTCAAGGCCGCCGACATCGCGTTTGAGGATGGCATGGTCACGGTTGGGCGCAAGTCGTTCCCCTTCGCTGACATCGCTGCCGAGGCTTATCGCAACCGGATTTCCCTGTCGGCCAATGGCTTTTATGCAACTCCGGACATCGAATGGGACCGGATTAAAGGCCGTGGACGACCGTTTTATTATTTCGCTTATGGCGCGG
>CAYXXQ010000283.1:0-4818 GCA_964469075.1 uncultured Rhodobacter sp. | reverse complement strand
TGGGGATGCTTTGGCTTTCATGGATCACCAGACCCGCGACGGTATTGGCGTCGACATCCGGCAAGGCCCAGTCGGTTGCACGGTTTATATCGCGGATGGTCATCGCGCCGTCAATCAGGCAATGGCCATCCTCGGTCCGGGCAATTGGGGTGTCGATGTCGCGGTCATGTTCATCGGTGATTTCGCCGACGATTTCTTCCAGGATATCCTCCAAAGTGATCAGGCCTTGCAGCGCGCCATATTCGTCCACCACCAACGCGAAATGCGCCCGGCGGCGCAGAAACTCGCGCATCTGATCGTCCAGCGTGGTGGTTTCCGGCACGAAATAGGGCTTCATCGCCACATCAAGAACCTTGAAATCGGCGATGTTTTCCAGGCTGTGCACCGCGCGCAGCAAGTCCTTGGCATGGATCACGCCGACGATGTTTTCCGGCTCATCCCGAAAGACCGGCAGGCGGGTATAGCTGGAATGCAGGCATTGGTTCAGGATCGCCTCGGGCGCGGCGTTGACGTCGATCATTTCGATGTCCTGACGATGCAGCATGATCTCCTCAACCTCCCGATCTTTAAGATCAAGTGCGCCAAGCAGACGGTCTCGATCATCCTTCAGCATCGCCCCTTCGGAATGGCCAAGCGCGATGGTGCCGGCGATTTCTTCGTGCATCGCCATAATACTGCTGTCTGGGTCAACATTGACGCCAAATACCCGTAAGGTCAGCCGAACGTACCAGCGCACCGAGGTGACGATGGGCGACAGGAAATAGACCAACAGCGTGATCACCGGCGACACCCTTGTGGCGGCGGTTTCCGGGTTGGTGATCGCATAGGTTTTGGGCATCACCTCGGCAAAGACCAACACCAGAAGCGTCATCACCAGCGTTGCCAGGGCCACGCCGCTATCGCCAAAAATCCGGGTGAACAGGCTGGTTGCCAGGGCCGCAGCCAGAATGTTGACAAGGTTGTTGCCCAGCAGAACCGCGCCGATCAGCCGTTCGCTGTCTTCGGTCACTTTCAACGCCTGCCGCGCCCCGACCGAGCCTTTGTCGGCAAGTGCGCGCAACTTGCCCCGGCTGGCCGCTGTCAACGCGGTTTCGCTGCCGGAAAAGAAGGCCGACAGGACCAGAAGGGCGATTATTGAGGCAACAGTCAGCCAAAAAGCTGTGTCGAGGGTTGCCAAGGCGCGCAATGGGCTTTCCATGCGGTGTGTAATCCTTAGATTGCATATGGGTGTGAGTGTTATGGGGGCAAACCCCTGTTTCTGCAAGGGATCGGCCAATGTCTGAAGTGCATGATCTGGGCGTTTTGGACGGTGATCTGCTGCTGTTTGGCGGCCCGTATTCCAACTTGCAGGCCTGTCAGGCTCTGATGGCCTGGGCCGAAAGCGCGAAAATCCCGCCATCGCATCGGATTTGTACCGGCGATATCATCGCCTATGGCGGCGATCCGCGTGCGGCGCTGGATCTGATCCGTACCCTAGGCGGCCCGGTCGTGGCTGGAAATTGTGAGGTTTTACTGGCCAAAAACGCCGAAGATTGCGGCTGTGGCTTTGACGCGGGATCAACCTGTGCCGTCTTGTCACGCGACTGGTACGCCCACGCCCGCACACAGGTGACAGACGCCGACAGGGACTGGTTTCGCGGCCTGCCAAGGCGGCTGACCTTCTGGCATGCCAACAAGCGTTATGCCGTTATTCATGGCGGAGCCGGGGATGTCAGCCGGTTCTTGTGGCCGGTCAGCTCGGACGATGATTTTTGGCATGAAATCAGTTTGTTACAAGAAGAGGTTGGCCGCATCGACGGGGTGATCGCCGGACATTGCGGCATCGGTTTCGTGCGCAATATCGATGGCATTCAGTGGATCAATGCCGGGGTGATCGGCATGCCGCCCAATGACGGCGCACCCGAAACCGGCTTTGCTGTGCTGAGCAACGGCGAGGTGCGGTCTGAATGCCTAAGCTATGACGTGGAGGCGGCGGTGGCAGCTATGACAGCCGCCGGGCTGACACAAGGCTATGAGCAAAGCTTAAAGACCGGCTATTGGCCCAGTGAAGAGGTTCTGCCCCGCGCCATGCGACGTCAATCCCGCGCCATCGGGTGATGGGTAAACACGAGGTCTTTCAGGCGCTCGTCCAGGACATGGGTATAAATCTCGGTGGTGGAGATATCGGCATGCCCCAGCAGCGCCTGGATTACCCGCAAATCCGCACCATTGGCCAGCAAATGCGTGGCAAATGCATGCCGCAAGGTGTGCGGGGTGATGTTTTCAGGCGGCAACCCGGCGGCCAGCGCCACTTCTTTTACCAGCGTGTAACACCGGATCCGGCTGAGGTGACCTTCTTTTGACGGACTGGGAAATAGAAAGGCCGAGGCCGGTTTGCCTTTTTGCCGCGCTGCCGTTTCGGCTTGATCGCGGGTTTCCAGCCAGGTTTTCATCGCCTCGCGCGCCGGGGGCGACAACGGCACCATGCGTTCCTTGCCACCCTTGCCCCGGATCAACAGCATCCGGGGATTGCCCCGGGCGGCGTTGACCGGCAGGCCGACAAGTTCACTGACGCGCATGCCGGTGGCGTAAAGCAGTTGAAACAGGCAGGCGTTGCGGTCGCGCTCATACGCGGTCTTGCCGGTGATCGCGGCGGTTTCAAGCAACCGGTCAACCGCGTCTTCGGACATGGTTTTTGGCAGGCTTTTTTCTTTTCGCGGGGCGGCGATCTGGGCTGCCGGATTGTCGCTGCGCCAGCCTTCTTCATAAGCAAAACGGTAAAGCTGGCGAATAGACGACAAGCGCCGCGCCCGGGTGGCGCGCGCCAGGCCGGATTTGTCCAGCCCGATCAGATAGCGTTCGATCCCGGCGCGGTCGATGCTGGCGAAATCGGACTTTTGGGCCGCAAGAAAAGCCGCGAAATCCTTCAGATCGCGCGCATAGGCCAGGACGGTGTTGTCGGCGGCATCAAGTTCAGCCCGAATCGCATCCAAAAATACCGGGATCCAGTCGTTTTGCATCAGCCGCGCCTGTCTAAAAGCAACAGCTCAATCGCGGTGCGGCGGGCCTCTTCCTCCAACCCGACAGCGCGGAACACTGTCAGGGCGGTGCGGATATCGCCGGGATCAGCAAAGCTTTCTTCTTTCAACAGCAGCATGGCGCGCAAGATTGCTTCGCCGAGTTTCTTTTCCTTGAGCAACTCAAACAACGGCCCGTCTGAGGTCGGCGCAAGGAACGCATCAGCAATCGCTTTGCCCATGACGCCCGTGGGTTGCACCCCGGTCAGCGCCCCAATCGCGACGCCTTTCAGGAACATATCCTGCGGCTCTGTCGGGGTGGATGCCCGGGCGCTGGTTTCAAACCCGTCTGACAGCAGGCCGATCTTGAAGGCGATAGATTTCGCCTCGCTTTCAACCAAGGCAACGACCCCCAGCCGATCACCGTAGTATTGGGCAAACGGCACCTCAAGCGCGACTTCTTCCATCGCGCGGTAAGCTGGCGGCAGGGTCTGTTCAACGCCCGTGATGTCGCCTGCAAGCAAGGCCACGTCAAAGGCCTGGATGGCGCGCACCCGGTTCCAGATGCCGCCCGACGCGGCCGGCTGGCGTTCGGTATAAAGGTCAATCAGGTGATTGGCCGACAAAGCGCGTGACCGCACCAGCCGTTCGGCCGCCTCCAGCTTGTTGCGCCAGGCGGCCGATGGGGCAAGGTCGGCATTCACGAAAGCCAGCGGCAAAGCCCCATGCGGCCGCGGCTGTTCAATCGCCTCGCGCATGATGAATTCAAGCGGGGTCAGGGGCAGGGGCGGCGGCAGGTCCGGCTCCCCCTCATACATTCCGGGGTCAAGGAAACGCGCCATCAAATCGGCTTCGGCCTGGGTGATGTAGCCAAGAGTTTCACCGGTCGCCAGGGTCAGGGCGGCGGCGTTCCAGTCGCCATTGCGTGCCAGGCAAAACACCCGCGATTGCAAGGTCGGTGCAAACCCGGGCGAGGCGCGCATCGCCGTGCAGGCGTGATCCTCATGGCCCGTCAGCAGGCTGACATCAAACCAGCGGCGGAAAATCGCAGCCTCGGTCGGGCCCGCGCGTTCCAGCAAGGCTTGGGCTTGTTGCAATGCGCCAAGATCCAGCAATTTGTCGGTACGCGCCAAAAGCAGGCTGGAATTGCCGACATCGTTTTTGGGCGCGTCGACCTCAGCCAGAAGGATGGTGTAAAGCAGCGACAGGATGGCCGGCAGGCTGTCAGTTTTCTGCTGGGCAATCAGATCGGCGATCACCTTGGTGGATGAGTTCCCCCAAAAATCCTTCGGCAGTCCGGTCACTGTGGCGGGCAGCAAACCAACGGTGTCTTTGCGGATGTCGGCCAGCGTCGTTGTTTCAATCTCGCCGGTATTGGCCCCCTCAACAACGTCGTCAGCGGGTGCGACAAATACCGGGTTTTCGCGCACCGATTGCGACAGCCAGTCAATCGCTGACAGCGGTGCCTGGGCCGCAAGGGGTAAGGCCGACAACAGCCATATTGCCGGGGCCAGTCTGAAGCGTTTTGCGTTTGATGGGAATCGCAAATCACCCCAAACCCGGGTGAATTGCGATGAAGCTGCATCAGTTAAAACGCAAAACGCTTTAGTCCACATCAATCGTCACCGGTTTTACAACCTCCTGAACGGGGGCAGAAAGATCGCCCAACACCGCATAGCCAATGATTACCAGCACAAGGATCAAGAGCAAAACCAAAATCCACTTGATAATCCGTCCCATAGACCTGCCCGCCTTCTGCTGTGAACGGCAATTTGACGATGCCGATATTTGCTATTGTTAGGCCGTGTATATATTGCTTTGT
>CAYXXQ010000282.1:0-4848 GCA_964469075.1 uncultured Rhodobacter sp. | reverse complement strand
CGCAACATCGCACCATCGCGCAGGTGCAGGTGCCAGTCGTCTGGTCGGCGGATTGTCAGGCTGTCGGTCATGGCTTGGCCCCTCAAAAACTGGCCCGGTTTTGCCGCAAACGCCCCTGCTGCACAAGGGCGCAATTGCGCCCGCTGGCCGAGGGGCCTAGATTGGCGCAAATGCCAAGATGAACAGACAGGAGTCCCGATGTTTTCCAGATTTTTTACCCCCGGCAAGCGCCATTTTGAAGATCTGAGCGAGCAGGAAATCCTGGCCTTGGCAATTTCCAATGAAGAAGATGATGCCCGTATCTATTTGGCTTATGCCGATGGCTTGCGCGAAGATTTTCCCGACAGCGCAAAAGTTTTCGACGAGATGGCGGAAGAGGAAAACCTGCATCGCAAGTGGTTGATAGATCAGCATAAAAAGAAGTTTGGCGATAAGATTCCGCTGGTGCGACGCAACTATATTCAAGGGTACTTCCAGCGTAAACCTGATTGGCTGGTGCGGCCCCTGAACATCGAAAAAACTCGCAAGATGGCGGAAGAAATGGAGATGCAGGCGCAGGATTTTTATCAGGCGGCGGTCAAGCGGGTGTCGGATGCTGACATCAAGAAACTGCTGGGCGATCTGGCGCTGGCCGAGCAGGGGCATTCCTCGCTGGCGCATCAGCTGGGGCTGAAGCATGTGCCCGACACAGTGGCGGATATGGAGCATGCCAAGGAACATCGGCAGTTTATTCTGACCTATGTGCAGCCGGGGCTGGCGGGGTTGATGGATGGCTCGGTATCGACGCTTGCGCCGATCTTTGCCGCAGCTTTTGCCACGGGCGATACCTGGCAGACGTTTCTGGTGGGGTTGTCGGCTTCGATCGGGGCTGGGATTTCGATGGGCTTTACCGAGGTGGCGTCGGATGACGGGGTGATCTCTGGACGCGGCTCACCGATCAAACGTGGCTTTGCCGCCGGGATCATGACGACCGTTGGCGGCCTTGGCCATGCGCTACCCTATTTGATTTCGGATTTTTGGACGGCGACGACGATAGCCATTTTGGTGGTGTTTATTGAGCTGTGGGCGATCACCTGGATTCAAAACAAATACATGGAAACCCCTTGGTTACGCGCAGGGTTTCAAGTGCTTCTGGGGGGTGCGCTGGTATTTGCAGCCGGGGTACTGATCGGCAATGCCTGACCGCGAGTTGGTATTGGGCAAAGCCCGAGGCTGTGTGTTTTTGAGCATCGGTTCGTGCCCCCAAAAGCGCTTGTCAGAAACCGGGGAATTGCCTAAGTTTCAGGTATTCTCAGGGCGGGGTGAAATTCCCCACCGGCGGTGACAGCCCGCGAGCGCCAGGCGATTGTCTGGGTCAGCAGATTTGGTGAAATTCCAGAGCCGACGGTGAAAGTCCGGATGGAAGAGAATGACGCGCAAGCAGGGTCTGGCCCTGTCGGCGTGGCTGTTCTGCTCTGGGTTCTTGTCAGTTAAGGAAAGGATCAGAGACATGACAAAAACCCATAAGATCGCATTTATCAAGGCGAACTGGCACAATGATATCGTTGATCAGGCCTTGGTCGGATTTCAACAAAATCAGGCCCATGACTGGCAGGTTGACGTGTTTGACGTGCCGGGGGCGTTTGAAATGCCAATGCTTGCGAAACGTCTTGCCGGGGCCGGCTATGACGCGGTGGTTGCCGCGGCTTTGGTGGTTGATGGCGGGATTTACCGGCATGATTTTGTCGCCGCTGCCGTGGTTAACGGGCTGATGCAGGCGCAGATGGACACCGGGGTGCCGGTGTTTTCGGTATCCCTGACACCGCATCATTTCCAGCCGTCTGAGGCGCATCAGGCGTTTTTTACGGCGCATTTCGTCGAAAAGGGCGCGGAGGCAGCGCAGGCAGTTTCGCAGGTGCTTGGCCTTGATTTGGCAGTGAGCGAAGCGGCCTAAGAAACCATTCGCCCCCCCGGTATTGCCGGGGGGCGAAGGCCAGCTATTCCGCCGCGGCCTTGATGGCGGGCAGGATCGTGTCGTTCAGCACCCGGCTGGTGATCGGCCCGGGAAAGCGCAGCAGGATCTTGCCTTTGCCGTCGATCACATAGGTTTCCGGCACGCCGTAGACACCCCAGTTGATCGCCTGTCGGCCTTTGGCGTCCTGGCCGGTCCCGGCATATGGATTGCCCAGATCACTTAGGAATTTCAACGCGTTATCGGCCTCGTCCTTGTAATTTACGCCGTAAATTGTGATGCCTTGCTGTTTCAGCGCTTCAAGATTTGGATGTTCCACCCGGCAGGGCGCGCACCAACTGGCCCAGAAATTCACCAGCTTCACGCCGTCCTTGCGCAGGTCGGCGTCCTGAAACATCGGCAGATCGCCAAGCTGTGTAACTTCGATCGCAGGGGCCGGCTTGCCGGTGAAGGTTGAGGGCAGGCCGTCGTCGCGGCCAAGCCCTGACATGAAGAAAAAGCCAAGGGCGGCAGCGGCCACCGGTGGCAACAGCATCAGGGGGGAGATTTTAGCCATTGTTGCGACGCCGCGCCTCCAACTCATCCAGGGTCTTTTTGGCTTTTGAGGCCCGCATCAGTGACAGGGCCGTCAGCACCACCAGCAGAAGGATCGCAACCGCATAAGAGGCCAGAACCGGACCTGCATATTGTCCAAGATCAGGCATCAGCCCTGCCTTTCGCGTGCCAGCAACGCCGCCGCGCGGCGGGTGCGGATTTCAGTTCGGGTGCGCAGGATGACCAAGGTGACGAAAAACAACACGAATCCCGCTATGCAAAACAGCAACGGGATATAGTAAGCGTTATCAATATGTTGCTCTTTGTCCATCGACAGCGATGCGCCCTGATGCAGGCCTTGGTTCCAAAAATTGACCGCATAGCGGCTGAGGAGGGCAAAGACCGATCCGACAAGACACAGGATCGAGGTCAGATCACCGGCGGTGTCCGGATCCTCGATCGCAGACCAAAGCGCGATATAGCCAAGGTAAAACACAAACAGGATCATGAAAGCGGTCAGGCGCGGATCCCAGGCCCAATAAGTGCCCCACATCGGCTGGCCCCAAATTGCGCCCGTGAACAGCGCGATCAGCGTCATTGTCACGCCAATCGGGGCTGCCGCGCGCGCCGCAAGGGCAGACACATGATGCCGCCGCACCAGCCAGATCAGCGAGGCGACAAGCATCATCACCCAGATATTTATCGCCATCATCGCGGCTGGCACATGCAGAAAGATGATCTTGACGGTCGAGCCTTGTTTGTAATCGTCAGGCGTGAAGAAAAACCCCCAGACAAGGCCGATCACCATTGTCAGGGCGGTTAACACCACGAACAGCGGCAAAACCCGGTCGGTCAGCCGCATGAAACGTGTTGGATTGGCGTATTCCCAAAGTGACATAGATCAAAGTCCTATCGCAGCTTCATTGGGGGGTAAACGGTTCAAGGGGCCGCAGGCTGATCACCTTAAGTTGACCTTCAGCGCGCGGGCGGCGGCAAAGGGGATCAGCGCGAAACTGAACAGGCTGATTGCGGCCAGTAAGACGAAGGCGGTGCTGTTGCTTAAACCGTCAATCACCAGGCCGACGGATTTGGCGCCAAAGATCAGCGTCGGGATATAAAGCGGCAGCACCAGCAGCGACAAAAGCAGCCCGCCACGTTTCAGGCCAACGGTGATCGCCGCGCCGAAAGTGCCCAGAAAACTGAGGGCCGGGGTGCCGACCAACAGGCTGGAAAACAGCCAGATATAGGCCTCGCCAGGCAGGTTCAGCAGAAAGCCCAGAAAGGGCGCGGCCAGGGTCAATGGCAGGCCCGTCGTCAGCCAATGCGCCAGCGCTTTCATCGCCACGATCCCTTCCAGTGGCAGTGGCGAGGTTGTCAGCAAATCCAGCGACCCATCCTCAAAATCCAGCTGAAAAATCCGGTCAAGCGACAGCAGGCATGCCAGCAGCGCGCCGATCCACAGAATGCCGGGGGAGATCTTGGACAGGATGCCGGTTTCAGGCCCGACCCCGAACGGCACGAACATCACGACGATCAGGAAAAACGCCAGGGACAGACCAAAGCCGCCGCCTGACCGTAAGGCCAGTTGCAGGTCGCGTTTCAGCAGGGCGATCACAGAAAGGCCTCGTCCAGAAAGGGATTGTTCACGTCGTCTGCCTTGGCGCGAAAGCCTTCGATATCAAGGGTTTGCGCGGTCTTTAGACCCAAATCAATATGCGTCGCCAAAATCGCCATTCCGCCTTCTGCCAGATGTGCCTCAACGATACCCGCGAACACTGCGACATTGGTGGCATCAAGGGACACGGTGGGTTCGTCCAGCAACCAGATCGGCCGCCCGGTGACCAACAAGCGCGACAGGCCCAGGCGGCGTTTTTGACCGGCCGACAAATACCCGGCGGGGCGGCTGGCCAGCGGACGCAGGGAAAAGGCGTCAAGGGCGTCGTCAATGTCGGGCTGGCCGAACACATCCGCCCAGAACTGCAGGTTTTCCGCGACAGTCAGCTGGGCCTTGATGCCATCGGCGTGGCCGGCGTAAACCAGCGCCTCGTCCGGGGCGTCGATCGCGCCGGTTTCTATCGGGGTCAGACCGGCAAGGCTGCGCAAAAGCGTGGTTTTGCCGGATCCGTTTGGGCCTTTCAGGATCAGGGCCTGGCCTTTGGTCAGCTTGAAGCTGACGCCCGAAAGCACCCGCAAATCGCCCCGTCGGCAACTGATATCTGTGACCTTGAATTCCATGCGGCGTGTCTACCCCGAAAAGCCCGGCGCGGAAAGCCGAAGAATGCAGGCGGGGTTGCCCTTGCCTGACCCCGCGTATGAGTCCACTTTTACCCCTCCTTGGATTGATCTGGCGCTATTGTCGCACC
>CAYXXQ010000281.1:0-4873 GCA_964469075.1 uncultured Rhodobacter sp. | reverse complement strand
CTGACCTGCGTTTTGTCGATCAAAGTGCCTGATCCGAAGTTTTCCAGCCAGACCAAGGACAAGCTTGTCAGCTCCGAAGTGCGGCCCGCCGTTGAAGGGTTGATGAACGAAAAGCTGTCGGAATGGTTTGAAGAACACCCGGTCGAAGCCAAGCAGATCGTGTCCAAGATCGTCGAAGCGGCGTTTGCCCGTGAAGCGGCCCGTAAAGCGCGGGAGCTAACGCGGCGGAAAACGGCGATGGATATCGCTTCGTTGCCCGGGAAACTGGCGGATTGTCAGGAAAAAGACCCGGCCAATTCCGAGGTGTTTTTGGTCGAAGGCGACAGCGCTGGTGGCTCAGCCAAACAGGGCCGGTCGCGATATAATCAGGCAGTTCTGCCCTTGCGCGGTAAAATCCTGAATGTTGAACGCGCGCGTTTTGACCGGATGCTGTCCAGCCAGGAAATCGGCACGCTGATCACTGCGCTTGGGACCGGCATCGGCCGGGATGAGTTCAACATCAAAAAACTGCGCTACCACAAGGTCGTGATCATGACCGACGCGGATGTCGATGGCGCACATATCCGAACGCTGCTGTTGACCTTCTTTTTCCGCCAGATGCCGGAACTGATCGAAGGCGGCTATCTTTATATCGCCCAGCCGCCGCTTTACAAAGTCGCGCGCGGCAAGTCAGAGGTTTACCTCAAAGACCAGTTGGCCCTGGAAGACTATCTTATCGAACAGGGGCTGGAAGGCGCCCTGCTGAAGCTTGGCGATGGCAGCCAGATCATCGGTGCCGACCTTGCCCGCGTGCTGGAAGAGGCCCGCCAGGTCAGGTTCATTCTGAACGCCTTCCCGACGCATTATTCGCGTCACGTTCTGGAACAGGCCGCGATTGCCGGTGCCCTTGTGCCGGGCCGGGTTGATGATGATCCGCAAGCCGCCGCTGACAGCGTCGCGGCGCGGTTGGATTTGGTGGCCAAGGAATACGAAAAAGGCTGGTCAGGGCGTCCGACCCAGGATGCCGGGTTGCGGTTCTCACGCAATATCCGCGGCGTTGAAGAAGTGCGCACCCTTGATGGTGGAAGCTTGCGTTCAGGCGAAGCGCGCAAACTGTCAGGCTTTACCGCCAGCTTGCAGGAGGTTTATCGCCAGCCTGCCGTATTGCAGCGCAAAGACCGCGAAACACCGATTTACGCGCCGTCAGACTTGTTGGACGCGGTGCTGACCGAAGGCGAAAAGGGCCTGTCGCTGCAACGCTACAAAGGCCTGGGCGAGATGAACCCCGATCAACTTTGGGAAACCACGCTTGACCCCGAAGCGCGGACGTTGTTGCAGGTCAGGGTCGAAGATCTGGCCGAGGCCGACGACTTGTTCACCAAGCTGATGGGGGATGTGGTGGAGCCACGGCGCGAGTTCATCCAAACCAACGCGCTTAGTGTGGAAAACCTGGATTTCTGATCCTACCGCCGGGGTTTCCGACTTGATTACCGCCCACGACGGGTGATGAAATCGTGGACTTTATCTATGATTATAGGCGCAAGCAGGGGCGTGCTGAAATGGCCCATGCCTTCTATAATCTCAAGTTCGGCATTGGGGATCAGGGCCGCGATCTCGCGCCCGCCCTCTGGCGGCACCAGCGTATCAATCGCACCGTGGATGACGAGGCAGGGCAGATCGACGGCCGTTAACGCGTCGCGATTGTCAGCACTGTTCATAATCGCAAGCACCTGCCGGTTGACCCCTTCGACATCCGGGCTGCGCGCCCACGCGGCGGCGGCCTCGGCCCGGATGGCCTTTTCTGTCATCGGATAATCATGGCTGCCCCAGGCCTTGTGCGCTGCCACCCAGTTGTCCTGTGCCTGGCCGCAGGTTTGAGGATACGCCAGCAATCCGGCCAGCAGATCAGGCGACCGCAACCGCGTGGAGGTCATGACGATCGTATCGCTGAGCAGTCGGTCGCTGTGATGAATGGCCAGCAATTGCGCGACCAAACCCCCCATCGAAATGCCGAAAATATGCGCCCGCATGATCCCCAAGGCATCCATCAGCCCAATGACATCAAGGGCCATGTCCTCTGGCAAATAGGCGGGTTTTGCGGTTCCGCCGACCTTGATCTGCGCCAGGATCGTATCGGCATCTGCTGCCACCCCATCGGCCGGACAGCGCTGCGACAGGCCGACATCACGGTTGTCAAAACAGATCACCCGATAGCCAAGATCGGCCAGGCCCTGCACAAATTCCTGTGGCCAGTGGATCAGTTGCGTGCCTAGCCCCCGGATCAGGATCATCGCCGGGCCGTCCTTTGGGCCGGTTTCGGTGCATTCAAGGTTGATACCATTGGCGCGGATTTGCATGCTATTTGTCCCTGTTGGCGGTGGCCAGAAATCCGCAAGCGACGCCAGTCACGTCCGATGGATGGGTATAGGCCAGCCCATGATCCGCCCCGGTAATGATATGCTCCACAACCACTGGATTGGCCGCCCGCAGGCGCGCTGCACTGGCCAGCGGAATGACCCGATCCTGATCCCCCCAGATCGCCAGCGTCGGGATCTGGTGTTTGGCCAAAGCCATGTGCAAATCGTCCAGCGGGGTTGCCAGCAGATTGCGCAGGCAGGACAAAACCGACCGCAAATAGCCGCGATAATACGTCTCGCGGATTTGCAGATCGGTGATATCCGGGATCACACTGGCCGAGATGTCTTCCGCCAGCGCAGCCTTGCGATGGTTGGCCGCACCAAACACCGACATCATCCAATCGCCGATCACCGGCGTGTTGCGAATAAACGCAGCCATGCCACTGGTTTTATGCACAAATCCGGCGGACGCCAGCAGGATAAGGTTTTCAACCCGTCCGGGATAACGCCCGGCGAAACTGTTGACAATCGCCCCGCCCATCGAATAGCCAAACAGCGTGATGGGCTGGCGGATCATCTGATCGTCCAGCAACTCGACCAGTCGGCGGCTGAAAAACGCCCCGGTCTGGCGACCAAAAGGGCGGTCGGAAAAGCCGCAGCCAAACAGATCGTAGGTCAGCACGCGATATCCTGCTGTCGTCAAATCAGGCACAATGCCGGCCCAGACAAAGCTGGGTGTGGACAGCCCATGTACCAGGACGATGATGTCGCCCCCGGGCGGGCCTTGCCACTGATAATGGGTCACACCACTTGGTAGATAGGCAAAACTGCACGGCGCGTTGGCGCGGGCCTGTACGCCCATCTCTTTGCGGCGCGCCCTTGTGATCAGCGGTGGCAGCAAAATCAAATCGGCCAGAAGAAACAGGCCGATCAGGGGCCACAAAAGTGCTGTCATGCAGCGGGCCAGATCACGGGGAACCAGTCCTCACGCAGTTTTTGACCTTCTGTCATGTCATGGCCGGGAAAGGGCGGCGAAGTTCGGCCAGGCCGGGTAATATAGCGCGCGTCATCCCCAACCCAGCGCATCGAAAGCGCGCGGCGACGGTTCGGACTGAAATTTCCACGCGCGCCATGCACGGTGCGAAAATCAAACAAAACCGCGTCGCCGGGCTGCATCGGCCATTCAAGCACCGTCTGATCGGCAGGATTTGCATCCGGATCCGGGACCGGCATCCAATCCTGGCTTTCGCCGTAAAAATCGCTGTCATCGGCCCAACTGACCGGTCGCACCGACTTTTCCCACCGGTGGGAGCCGGCAATGAACCTGAGGGTCGCTTCAGTCACCGGCTCGGCCGGGATCCAGAAGCTGACTGTCTGTTCACCGGCAACGAAATAGTAAGGGCTGTCCTGATGCCAAGGGGTTTCCTTCGGGGTGCCAGGGTCTTTGACCAACACGTGATCGTGGAAAAATTGCGCGGTTTCAGATTGCATGACCGCCGCCGCGATCTGGGCCATCGGGCTTTCGCGCAATAGGCGCTCAAACTCGGGTATACGGGTCCAGTTGACGTAATCGTCAAAAAACCGCCCTTCTGTCACAGCGTTTTCCGAGGCGTATTGACTGGGATTATCCATATTTCGGTCGATGCCAGCGCGAATGGTGTCCATCCAATCCGTCAGCATGCCCGGCAACATAACAGCACCGTCGCGTTGAAAGGTTTCGATTTGCTGTGCTGTGATCATGGGATCGCTTTCAGAATATAGGCGCTTGTCATCAGGTCAAGATGCGCTCCGCCTCCGTTTTTGTGAAGGGTGATTTCGCCGTCGCTTTGACGCGCGAATTCCCCGGTTTTCAGGTCATAAAAATCACCCAGAACGTCTTCGCGCCGGATCGCGCCGGAGGCGATCGGGTCCATCAACTCCCCGATATGATCCAATGTGGTTTCAAAGCTGTCAACAAAGATCCGGGTGCTGCGCATCACTTCGTCATCCGCTTCGCGCATGTCGGGCAGATAGGCGCCGATCAGGTCAACATGCTGACCGGGCCTCAGCCATGTGCCCTTCAGAAACGGTTTATAGGCCATCGTGCCTGCGGTGATGATATCCGCCGCGCGAACGGCGGTTTCAAGGTCGTCTGACAGGCTGATATCAAGGTCAGGATAAGCCTTCGCAAGCGGTGCAAGTTTGGCCTGGCTGCGGTTCCACAGGATGAAACGCGCCTTTGGAAACCCGGCTGAATAAGCCTCGATCAAGGATCGAGCGGCGGTGCCGGCACCGATCACCAGCACCACATTGCTGTCAGGCCGGGCCAGACGCTGCGCCGCCAGCAGCGAATCCCCGGCGGTTTTCCACTTGGTCACAAGCCCAAAATCAAGCGTCGCCGTCAGGCAGCCGTGATCGTTGTCAAAAAGCGTGACAATGCCGTTCAGGTTGGGCCGGTTGAACCGCTGCATGTTGTCCGGAAAAATCATGCCGGTTTTCACCAACGCGCCCAGCCCGTCGATCCAGGCATGCCGCGACAGCATCACATCCTGCCCGCG
>CAYXXQ010000280.1:0-4885 GCA_964469075.1 uncultured Rhodobacter sp. | reverse complement strand
CGTCGCGGTTGCCAAGCTGAACGCCGACATTGGTCGCCTCAAACGCCTCGTTTGAAATCGTCCACGTCACTCCGGCCTTCTTGAAAATCCGCGCCATTGCCGTCAGAACATCGGGATATTCCGCGATCTCCTGGGCCGACAGGATCACCATGTAATCCACGCCCGGCTTGTCAAATTCAATCGGGATGCCGCAGTCTTTTTCGGCATGTTTGACCTGCGCGTGCAGGGCCGGGTGCAACTCGCCCATCGGACTGCCCAGATCGGCGTGGCGACCGGCGGCACCGATCAGTTCAACCGGGGCGTGGCCAGCCGCACTCATGCCTTCGCGCATCTTGCGGATCATCATCGTCAGGTCATTGCCGACCGGACAAACCATCGAACAGCGCCCGCACATCGTGCAGCTGTCATAGACCAGTTCTTCCCATTCGGTCAGATCCGCCTCGGTGATCTTGGGCATCAGGCCAAACATGTTGGCGATGCGCCCAAACAGCGTATATTCGCTTTTCCACAAGCGCCGCATCAGGTCGAGCTTGCGGATCGGCGTATATTTCGGGTCTTCGGTTTCGCGGTAAAAGATGCAGGCTTCGGCACAAAGCCCGCAACTGACGCAGCTTGAAAAGAAGCTGGCAACCGGGGCGTCGATCTGTTCGCGCAGGGCGTTCAGGCCGCGTTCAAGCGTCGCGCTCATGACTCCGCTCCTTTCCGGCCCTGGATGGACCCGTTGTAATAGCGTGCCATCACGAAGGTGAACGCATGCATCAGTTTGGTGAAGGGAAAGGCGATCATCAGCAGTTCGACCGACAGGATATGCAAAGCCAGCATCAAAGTCGGATCGCCAAACAGCTTGTTGACCGCGACATAGCCGGTGACCAGCGGCAAAAGGCTAAGCACCCAGACGAGGTAGTCGTCAAACGTCGACAAGGCGCGCCGCACCGGATCGGTCAGGCGCGTATACATCAATGCGATCAGCGCCAGAACCGACAGGGCCACAGCACTTTCGATGATCACGCGGCCAACGCCGGGCCAGCTTACGCCGATCAAGCTGTCGATCAGCGCGATATGCGGGCCGAACAGAAAGAAGGCCATGAAAAAGCCGATATGGAAGATATAGCCGCCGATATAGGTGATCGGTGCATAGGCAACCAGACCCTTGCGCGGGATCGAGCGGGTGAAGATCGTGCCGATCCCCTGACGCACCGGGTTGCCCTTGGCCGGGGCCAGATCCTTTTTGCGGCCCAGCACCAGGATTTCGACGATACGCAGAATGACACCACCGGCGAAAATGATCATGGCGATGTCAAATCCAGGCCCACGCGCCCACATCAGAAGGTCAAAATAGGGATTGTTCATGATTTCGGCTCCAGATCATGGGCATCGACATTTTCATGCGCCCGCGCGGCTTTGGCTTTGCTGGCGCGTGCCAGCGCGGCCCCGCCGACCCCAGCTGCGGCCCCGGCACCAATTGCGGCCAGACCCAGTTTTCGGTAATCCCCGGCAGGCACCGACAAAGGTTTGTAAAACCCGCCATTATCCCAGAAATCAGGTTCGGTGCAGCCAAGGCAGGGATGCCCAGCCTCGATCGGAAAGCTGGTGCCGTTGTTCCATTTGACTGTGGCGCAAACGCTTTTGGTCGTCGGGCCTTTGCAGCCCAGCTTGTAAAGACACCAGCCTTCGCGCGCGCCCTCATCGTCGAAACCTTCGGCAAACAGGCCCTTGTCGTAAAACGGGCGGCGATAGCATCGGTCGTGAATGGTTTCGCCGTAAAACGCTTTCGGGCGGTTCAACTCGTCCAGCTCCGGCACGCCGAAGGTCAGAAAATGCGCCAGCACGCCGGTCATCACCACCGGAATTGGCGGGCAGCCTGGCACGTTGATGATCGGCTTGTCTTTGATGATTTCGCTGACGCCAACAGCACCCGTCGGGTTGGGGTTGGCATGCGGGATGCCGCCAAAGGCCGCACAAGAGCCGACACTGACAATCGCAGCCGCCCCGGCAGCGGTTTCTTTCAACATGTCGAGGTTCGAGATCCCCGCGATACAGGAAAACCCCGGGTCACCGATCGGGATCGAGCCATCAACCACCAGCACATATTTGCCCCAGTTATCCTTCATCGCCTGCGCGCGGGCCGCTTCGGCAGCGTGCCCTGAGGCCGCTTGCAACGTATGGTGATAATCCAGCGACACCGCGTTGAAGATCAGGTCTTCAATCGTCGGTGCGTGACTGCGGGTGATGCTTTCGGTACACCCCGTGCATTCCTGAAACGACAGCCAGATCACCGACGGGCGCGGCGCGGTTTCCAGCGCATGCGCGACCCGTGGAACCATTGCCGGTGACAGCGCCATCAGCGATGTCAGCGACGCGCAGTATTTCAGAAACCCCCGACGACTGACGCCATGCGCCTTCATCAATTCCGGTAGCATCGGCTTGTTTGCCATTTCACTGTCCCTTCCTTGTATCAGTTGGCCTGTGTGCCGCCCGACGCATCCAGTCGTTCCGTCAGCCTTGCCAACCCCAGTTCAGCATCTTCGCGTTGGGTTTTCAGGATTTCCGGCATGAACGTCACTTCGACAAAGCGGGACTGGGTCTCGCCCGCCTCGTCAAAATGATCGACCCGCCAGACGCCTGGAATGGCGGTTTCTTGCACATGGCTTTCGCCCAGAACCTTTAGCGTGGCCTGAACCTCGCCCACGCCCAAAATATCCTCAAGCACACGCTCATCCCCGGCGGCGAACGGGATCGCACCGAGATCAATGATCGCGGGCGTGCCGTCTTTTAAAAGGGCATCCAAAGCATGGCGGATTTCGCGCAGGATCGGCATCGCATTGCCGGTTTCGACAAAGGACAGGATCTCGGCCATCGCATCGCGGCCAGCACCTAATGGCTTGTCCGAAAGCATCCGTTCATCCCCCACTATATGTCAGCATCAAACGCGCTGCCTTATTAGGAGATGCTAAAGTAATGCAGATTAAGCGACTTGATTTAGGTCAAATTTCCGCATTTGGGCGCAGAAACAGTAAAAAAATCCTGAAAACGAGGGGTTTTCAGGGCTTTGCAGCCTTCCAGCCCGCCACCAGATCCAGGATCATCTGCCCGGCTTTGGGAATGGCCGCCGCGATTTCCGGGTTAAGGAACTCACCAACTTGCAAGGATTTTGGCTGAATACCGATCAACGCGCGCCGCTCTGGCACCGCTTCGCGCAGGCGCAAGCCGTCCATCAGGTCATCAAGCCCGATATCATGCGGATTGCGACCGCGATGGCGCAGGAAATGATCCATCTCGGCCCCCTGAAACATCTTGATACTGCCCGGCGGCTGATCCAGATAGGCCGCGTCAACCACGACCAAAGCGTCGGCATCTTCCATTTCAACCAGCAAACTCATGCCCATTGTGCCGCCATCAAGCGTGCGTAACCCCAAGGCCTGCGCCGCCGGATGATCGGCCAGATAATCGGCGACGCGCACGCCAGCGGCCTCATCCGTTAACAGGATATTACCAAGTCCCAGCACCAGAATTGTTTCGTCACTTGTGTCCATGCCAGCGACCATACATAGTCAGGCGCACAGAACAACCGGATTGAAAAGGACGCGACCATGTGCCTTGCCGTTCCTATGAAAATTGAAGAAATCGACGGTCACCGGGCGCGCTGCACAGCGCTTGGCACCGAGCGCTGGGCCGATTTGACCCTGATGGGCGACCAGCCGCCAGCCCAAGGCGAATTCGTCGTGATCCATCTGGGATTTGTGCAGCGGGTCGTGACCGAACAGGCCGCGAACGACGCCTATGCGATGTTTGATCAGATCATTGACACCCTGGATGCGGCTGAGAAATAATCCGGCACTCCCTGAATAATCGGAGCGTTTATTTTGAGTTTTCTGTGTTCGGTCCCGATCCTCAGCGCCCTCATCGCCGCCTGCCTGCCGCCCTTGCCGCTGGCCACGGGCTATGTCGAAGGCGAATATATCCTGCTGGCCCCGGTCGAGGTGGCGCAGGTTGATCGGGTCACGGTCCGGCGCGGAACCGCAATTTCCGCCGGGCAGGCGCTGGTGTTTTTGGAAAAACGCGACGCTGAAATCGCCGTGGCGCAGGCGGTTGCAGCCCTGGTTCAGGCCGAAAGCAATCTTGCCAATATCTCGCTTGGTCGCCGCCCCGAAGAAATCGCGGTGATTGAGGCGGCGCTGGCCTCAGCCCGCGCACAGTCGTTTGAAGCCGGGCGCGAACAACAGCGCGAGCTTGATCTTTTTCAGCGCGGCATTTCACCCAAGGCGAAATACGATCAGATCGAAACCCAGGCCAAGGTCGCCCAGTCAAAAGTGGTGGAGCTTGAGGCCAATTTAAGGGTCGCGACCCTCCCCGCCCGCGCCGATGAGATCAAGGCCGCACAGGCCGCCGTCGACCAGGCCCGCGCAGCTGAAGAACAGGCGGGTTGGCGGCTGTCCAAGCGCACCCTAAGCGCCGTCAGCGCCGGCACGGTCACCGATGTTCTGCGCAGCGCCGGGGAGGTTGCCGGACCGCAAGCGCCTGTTCTGTCGATCCTGCCGAGGGGGGCGATCAAGCTCAGGCTCTATATACCTGAGGTGGCGATTGCTGGGATCAGCATTGGCACCCCTCTTGACGTCAGTTGCGACGGCTGCCCGCCGAACATTCTGGCGCGCGTCAGCTACATCGCCCCCGGTCCTGAGTTTACGCCGCCAGTGATCTATTCGCTGGAAAACCGCCAGAAACTTGTCTTTCTGGTCGAAGCGCGGCTGGCCGACGATCAGACCGATCTGAAACCGGGTCAAATCGTGCATGTCGATCTGGGCGATCCGGGCGACCCTGACCAATGAACGTGATCGAGGTTCAGGGCTTGGTCAAACGCTATGGCGACAAGCCCGTGGTTGACAAT
>CAYXXQ010000279.1:0-4933 GCA_964469075.1 uncultured Rhodobacter sp. | reverse complement strand
TTCAGTTTGGAAGCATGGGCCAAATTACTCATACACAAAAGTTCGGACACTCTCGATTGGTCGATTAGACATCTAGTCGACTACTCTACTAATCGAACCCAAATGACAGGACTTCCAGCCAAACCGCCAACCGAAAACCAATGTTACCGCTACACAGAAACGCCACTCAATCCCCACGAAATCACGGTGTCATGATTTGACGCAATGCCTGACTACTGGCCATTCTCTCAAGCGCGATATTGACGTCTTGCAACGGCATTTCATGGGTGATCAGCCGATCTATAGGGAAATCCCCGTATTCATATGCAGCAACAAATTTTGGGATATCGCGCGCAGCGTTACAACTTCCCATATAGCTGCCGACCAGGGTCTTGGCACTGGTCACAAGCCCTGCAATATCAAGGCTGTAAGGGGTTTTCGGGCTGACAAGTCCAACTGTCGCAACCCGTCCACCCCGACGCGCGGAGGCAAACGCGGTTTCAAATGCCGACAGGGTTCCGGCGCATTCCATCGTGCAGTCGGCGCCGCCTTGGGTCGCCTCTATGATTTTGGCCGCAGCCTCCAGACCTGCCGTGATCAAGTCGGTCGCGCCAAGGGATTTAGCTTGTTCAAGCTTGCCCTCATCCGGATCAACCGCAAAAATCCGCGTGGCACCGGCAAGTTTCGCGCCTAAGATTGCGCTGGCGCCGACGCCACCGATGCCGACAATCGCAACGGTCTCGTGGGGTTTCAAAGAAAGCGAGTTCATGACCGTCCCGGCCCCGCACATAACCGCGCAGCCAAATAGGGCTGCAACACGGGCCGGGATGTCTTGTGGAACCTTGACCAGTGACTGGGCCGATACCACCGCCATTTCGGCAAAGGCTGACAGCCCCATATGGTGATGCAGAACCTGATCGCCCAACCACAAACGCGGCCCACCTGACAGCAAAGCCCCGGCGCGGTTGGCGGCCAATCCCGGTTCACAAAGATGGGTTTCACCCACCGCGCAGCAGGGGCAGGTGCCGCAGCTGGCTTGATAGACCAAAACGACCTGATCGCCGGGTGAAAACCCGTCAACGCCAGGGCCAACCTCTTGGACAAACCCGGCCGCTTCATGGCCGGGCACAATGGGCATCGGCCAGGCGCGCACCCCGGTTACAACCGACAAGTCGGATCGACACAGACTGGCAGCGGTGATGCGCACCAAAACCTCGCCAGCACCAGGCGGGTTGGCCTTGATTTCCATCAGGCTGAGGGGCAAGCTTTGCGTGAAAGGGCGTTTGTCTGTGCAGGCTTCAAGCACGGCTGCCCGAAAACGGATCATTGTGATTTCTCAGCCCTAAAGCTGCTCCACCGTTACCTTATCTGCATAAAATGCCAGATGTCCGCCGATTTCGGCCATTGATTGGATCGGGTCTTCATAAGACCATGCCGCATCCTGAATGATGCCACTTTTGCCGTGAATGGCATAATAGCTGGCTTGGCCTTTGAACGGACAATTGGTCGAGCTTTGGGTCTTTTCCAGAAACTCCATCGCGACATCGCCGCGCGGGAAATAGATGGCTGGCGGGTATTCGCCTTCGATCAACTCCAAAGCAGCATTGGATTCCGCCAGCACAGCGCCCGAGGCCCTGACAACCCAAGTCCCCGCCGCCTTGCGGATCGTGATACGTTCAGCCATTTGCTTCCCCCCCCCATTTGCCAGATTGCCAGCATACTACATCAATTGCCCCATAAGACTATGTCAGATCGGCGCGCAAGCGGCTTTCATCCAGGCCTGGGTTTTAGGGCTGCAATTCATCGCGACTTTGTCAAAAACATCAGCGTGATAGGCGTTCAGCCAGGTGCGTTCCGATTCTGTCAGCATCGAAACTTCGATCAGGTGGCGGTCAATCGGTGTGAAGGTGATGGTTTCAAATTGCAGCATGTCGCGCGTGTCGCCGCCAGTCAGCATCGGGGCTGCTTGCACCACAACGAGGTTTTCAATGCGAATGCCAAACGCGCCTTCGCGGTAATAGCCGGGCTCATTTGACAGGATCATGCCGGGTTCAAACGGTACGGTGGCCAGGCGCGACAGGCGTTGCGGCCCTTCATGCACGCCCAAAAACACGCCGACCCCATGCCCGGTTCCGTGGTCAAAATCCTGACCGGCCTGCCAAAGTGCGTTGCGGGCCAGCGGATCAAGATCACGCCCGGCCAGCCCCTTCGGCCAGCGCGCCAGCGAGATCGCGATCATGCCTTTCAGCACCCGCGTGAAACAGGCGCGGTGTTCGTCGGTTGGCTGGCCAATGGCGATGGTGCGGGTGATGTCGGTGGTGCCATCGCGATACTGCCCGCCGCTGTCAACCAGCAGCAAATCACCGGTTTTAATGGCGCGGTTGCTGTCTTCGGTGACGCGGTAATGGTTAATCGCACCATTTGGCCCGGTGCCGCAGATGGTTTCAAAGCTGATATCTACCAGCAGGTTTGAGGCACTTCGCAGGCTTTCAAGCTTGGTGACGACATCAATTTCACCCAGATTGGGAGCCGGGCCTTGATGGTCAAGCCAGGCCAGAAGTTCCGCCATTGCGATGGCATCCCTGAGATGGGCGGCCCTGGTTCCGGCGATTTCGACCTTGTTTTTGCACGCTTTAGGCAGCGCGCAAGGATCATCACCATAGGTAACGGCGATCCTGGCGGCAGAAAGCCGGGTGCTGACCCAAATCGGCGCACTTGATTTGTCAACGCGCACGGGGCCGGTCAGGGCATCAAGGGCGGGTCCGAAATCAGCCTGAGGGCGGATCGTGACATCAGGGCCAAGATGCGCGCGCGCGATTTCGTTGGCTTTGGCCGGGTCGGTGAACAGATCGACCTTTCCATCGGCATGCAGGATGGCGAAGGCCAACACGACCGGTGTGCGGGCAATGTCAGAACCACGAATGTTCAGCAGCCATGCAATGCTGTCGGGCAGCGTCAGCACGACGGCTTTTTGCCCCGCGTCGCTTAAAACCTTCGCCAGTCTTGCGCGTTTGTCGGCACTGCTTTCGCCGGCAAATTCCAACCCATGTGGAATGATCGCGGCTGCGGGCGAGGCCGGTTGATCGGGCCAGATCCTATCAATAAGATTGTCGCTGGCAACCAAAGTAATGCCACTGCCAGCAAGGTCTGCCGTCAAAGTGTCGATCTGGTTTTTGACATGCAGCCAGGGGTCATAGGCGACCTTCCCGCCTTTTGGCAGGGCCCGTTTCAGCCAGTCAGACAGGGTGGTTTCGGGCCAGGGGACCGGGGCAAAAACCTCAAGCGCGATCTGATCTTTGACTTGCACGCGGTAGCGCCCGTCGATGAACACACCGGCGCGATCCGGCAGCACCGCGCAAAACCCGGCGGATCCAGTGAAGCCGGTCAGCCAGGCCAGCCGTTCGTCGCGTGCAGGCACCCATTCGCCCTGATGTGCGTCCGCACGGGGGATCAGAAAGCCGGTAAATCCCTCGGCCCTGATCGCGGCCCGCAGGTCTTTCAGCCGCGCGGGGCCATCTTTGGGGTTGGTGCTTGCGGTAAATGACTGGAACATGGTCTGACCTGTTTGTGGATTTCAGGCGCAGGATTGCTGAAACCAGGGCGCAAGGCAACACGCTGATTTGACGGTGGCACAGGCATAGGCCAGCGCTTGGGCAAGCGGCGGAGCCTTCGGCGAGGATATTTGTCAAAGAAAGATAAAACGGCGCGTTTAACTGGCGCGTTTCACCGGATTGATGCCAAGGACGCGGGCGCGTTTGCGCGGGTCTGTGTCAAAAAGTGAGGCGAGCTGTTCGGTCATGGCACCGGCGAGTTGCTCAACATCGGTGATCGTGACCGCACGGTCATAATAGCGGGTGACATCATGGCCGATGCCGATGGCGATCAGTTCGACCGCTTTGCGCTTTTCAACCATCGCAATCACGTCGCGCAGGTGTTTTTCCAGATAGCTGGCGGAATTGACGCTCAGCGTGCTGTCGTCAACCGGCGCACCGTCGGAGATGACCATCAGGATGCGCCGCGCTTCGGGGCGGGCGCACATCCGGCGATGGGCCCATTCCAGGGCCTCGCCGTCGATATTTTCTTTCAGCAGGCCTTCTTTCATCATCAGGCCAAGATTGGCATGGGTCCGCCGCCAAGGTACATCGGCGCCTTTATAGATGATGTGCCGCAGATCGTTAAGGCGACCCGGCGTTTGGGTGCGACCTTCAGACAGCCATTTTTCCCGGCTTTGGCCACCCTTCCAGGCGCGCGTCGTGAAGCCCAGGATTTCAACCTTGACCTGGCAGCGTTCCAGCGTGCGCGCCAGAACATCGGCACAGATCGCCGCGATTGAAATCGGCCGCCCGCGCATCGAGCCGGAGTTGTCCAGCAGCAGCGTCACCACAGTGTCTTTGAATTCGGTGTCTTTTTCCTGTTTGAACGACAGGGGCGTGGTTGGGTTGCAGACAACCCGTGCCAGACGTCCCGCGTCCAGAATGCCTTCTTCCAGATCAAACAACCACGACCGGTTCTGCTGTGCTTGCAAACGGCGTTGCAGCTTGTTGGCAAGGCGGGAAACAGCACCTTTCAGCGGCTCCAGCTGCTGATCAAGATAGGCGCGCAGGCGCTCCAACTCGGCCGGTTCGGCCAAGTCTTCGGCTTTGATTTCTTCATCGAAATCGGTAGCGTAGACTTTGTAATTCGGGTCGGCATCGGAATGTGGCGGCGGCGGAGGGGGCTCCAGCGGCGGTTCCCCATCGGCCATTTCGGCCTCGTCGGACATGTCCATATCGTCCATGTCTTCCATCGAGACCTGGGCCTGCTGATCCTCGGAATCGGCCTGCTGCTCGTCGCTGCTTTCGTCCTGCTGATCGCTGTCGTCCTGATCTTCACCGCCCTCGTTTTCGGGCTGTTCCTGCTCGTCCGCGTCTTCTTCGGCGTCCTGGTCCTGATCCTGATCCTGGGTGTCGGGGTC
>CAYXXQ010000278.1:0-4956 GCA_964469075.1 uncultured Rhodobacter sp. | reverse complement strand
TCATAGGGTCCATCCTTGGAGAGTTTAACCCTCCAGTAAACCCGGGGCGGTTCATCCTGATGGAGTTGCGAGACAGCCCAGTCCGCCGTGAAATCTCGCGTATGGGCATCTTGTCTCTCAATGCCCATCGTCGAATAACGCTCAAAAATCCCATGTCTATCACTCCAATTACCCCCGACAAATCCCGTCAGGGGCACGGTTGTACATGGGTCATTTCTCAGTAACAATTCTGACCTCTACCGGGTCAGTTCTGGGTGACATTCAACACCCCTGCAAGGAGGATGAAGTGCAATTGGCGCAATAACCGATCCATGTTTGCAGATCGCTTTTGAGTACAAGTCAACCCAGCAGGACGCTTGAGGGTCAGCTGAGTTGATTTGTTAGCGTATCACTGCGGGAATGGTTATTTGACCTTCTTTCCTCCGATCGCCACGGCAGGTTTCCCGGCCAGGGAATTCGCAGTCGCAGAAACCTTTGGCTTTTCTTGCTTTGGCTTCTTGGCCTCTTTGTTGCCCTTCTTGTTTTTAGACATGGTGCGTCCTTTCAATGTGCAGCGATCCATTACCAGAATGGCATGGGCTTGGCTGCGGTTGTCCGCCATGTGCTGCTCGTGGGCGCATGGTGGTGTTCATCCGATACGTTTAGGAAGGCCTCGCAGCCTTTGCGGCGGCTTCATCCAACATCTTTTCCTGCCCACGAGAGACGGTCATGACGGGCGACCCAAACATCGCGTTTGCAGTGGCAAAATCTTGGACCGTATCAATCTCGGTCCAGTTCAATCCAGTGATATCATGTGCGTAAAAGACCGTTCCCTTGATCACCAACCGCGCATAGGCGGACTCGTAGTAATCTTGGAGATGTTTGCGGCTTGCCATCATTTCGGAGAGTTCAGCAAACAGAACCTTACCCGTCATGACGCTAATCTTTTCGATGCCGATGGATTCGCCCAAAGCCGACTTAGGATCAACGGATTTGCCGACTTCAAGCACCTGCATCTGATCATTGGCGATGACCTTAACCTCTTCATCTTCCAGTGCAATATTCCGATCGATGCACAACACATCTGCGCGGTCGCTATCGATAAGTTGGCGCAGGATTTTGAGGTCAAACACCACATCCGCATCGAATTTGATAAACTCTGAGGTGCCAATGGCCGCAGAGGCCAGCATCAGGGAATAACCAGTGTTTGTCTCGCGGTAGCGGTCGTTGATCACATATGTGACGCGGACACCGCGAAAGGTTTTGTTGACGAATTCTTTTATTTCATCTGCTCTATGACCCAACACCAACACGAACTGTGACATGCCGCAACTCAAGCAATTGCGGATCATCCGCTCCAGAATGACCGACCCGCCCACCGAAAGCAGGCTTTTGGGACAATTGTCCGTCAAGGGGCTAAGCCGTGAGCCGATGCCTGCGGCCAAGATGACTGCCATCGGCGGACGATTGATTTCGTTTTTCATATCTTTATATCCTAAACAGGCTGTAATGAGTGAGGCTATTTCTGGAGGTAGCTTTTTCTGTCATTGCCGATATTCTTGCCCCTGAGCCAAGACTTGTACGTGCCCCAGAACACCTGACTGGCCGCGAATACCCAAAGCATCGGCATGAGTTGGTCAAAGATCAGAGCCGCTGACAGCAAGAAGATGAACACGCCTTCGTCGAAGACAAGAAACTTGCGTTGTTCCTTTAAGAACCATGCGAAGTTGGCGCGAAGGCCAAAGCCCAGGCCTGCAGCGATGTCGATGTGTTTTAACCGCGCTATGTCGGCGGGATATTCGGGGTCGCGCGCTGTTTCGATTTCAAGCGCTACGTATTTGGCATATCCGCGCAATCCGTAGAATGCGATACCGATCAGCGCCAGCAAGACTGGGGCCACGCTTTGGGTCTGAACAAAAGCCGCGTATCCCGCAGCCCCGAACCACAATGAGACCTGCACCTGATCCGTCAGGCGGTCATAATAGCTGCCGACCGGGGAAGATACCTTGCGAAAACGCGCCATCTGACCGTCCATGCAATCAAGGACATGACTGATGTGGATCGCGATTGCCGCGCCAATGAAACATCCCGGGCCCCCATTGAGGATTGCGATTGTCGCACCCACAGCGACCAGAAAAGACGCTGCCGTGATCCGGTTTGGCGTGATCCATGGCACTTCAACCGCACCGTAATTGGCCACGATGGCAAGAGGCGACGTGACAAAGGAGGACCACCATTCGTCATCGCGGGTCTTGGTGGCCCAAAGCCGTGTCAGTTTGTTGATCACGACACGACCTTTGCGCGAGCGCCAAGTGGAGGAGGAAGCATCACCAATGTCGCCCCCTTCGGCCTCACAGGCGCCACCAATTCCGACGCTTCAGCCTGCAACGACAACAACACATCTTTGAGCGAGGCCAGGAAAAATCGGATGTCATAGTCGGACAATTCGCCGATATTGCCAACCTGAAAGACTTTGCCGGCAAAGCATCCCTTGCCTTCGTAGATGATGATGGATTTCTCACGCAACCGGTCGCGTAGGTCGCGCACAGAAATGGAGGGCGGCACCCGCACTGTGGTCAGGATCGAACACATGTCCCCCTCATCTATCAAAAACTCGAGGTTAAGACGGCGCATTCCGACACGCAGCATGTCAGCGCGGGCCTTGATGCACGCATAGCGTTTCATCACACCCTCGCGCAGAATGTTGGTCAGCGCTTGTTCCAGCGCAAAGAACAGCGGCACTGCAGGCGTGTTGGGTGTTTGGCTATGGTTCTTTAGAAACGCGTAGAATGTCGCAAGGTTCAGATAGGTGGTTTTCGCAGCATATTCTTTCAGCCGTTTGAACTGTTTCTTGCGTCCTACAACAAAGGAAAGTCCGGGGTAGGACCCTATCGCTTTGGAGCTGGAACTGGACACGAATGCAATGTTGTTTGCCTCCATATCAATCACTTCGGCGCCAACAGAGCTGACACCATCGACCACGAACAGCGCACCATGCGCCTTGGCCAATGCGCCGATCCGGGCCAATGGGTTCAACATGCCTGAACAGGTTTCGTGGTGGGCCATTGCCACCACATCAATCTTGTGGGCCGTCAGATACGTGGCAATCTGCGCCATATCAAACGGCATTCCCCAAGGCATTTCGATCAGATGGGTGCGGCGATTATGGATCAGGGACGTTTTGTGCAACCGCTCGCCAAATTCACCGTTTGACAGGATCAGGATCGCCCCGTTGCCCACAACCGAGGACAAGATGGCCTCATTGGCCGCGGTTCCTGATCCGGTGATCACCACAGCGCGGTAACGTGCTCGGTTTCTGATCTGAAACAGCGAGATCAGCTTGTTTTCAATACTACGCATAAGGCCGTCAAAATCGGGCTCGCGATGGCATATGTCTTCTTTGCTGATCGCGTGGCGGAGGGAGGCGGCCACATTGACGGGGCCGGGGGTGAAAAGCAGGTATTTGTCCAAAACAAGTTCAATCTACTTCGGCCACATGCCCTTGGACACGAAGCCGGAACGCCCATGATATCTCCACGTGAGAGGAACTCGCGTGAACACCGAGAGGGCACAAATCGATTTCGAAACCACAGCCTGAAAAGATGCCGTGGAATATGGCGTCCGGAAATTGAACGCAGGTAGAACTGAAAATAGCCAAATTCCACACGTTTTGTGGATTGGGCGACCTTTGCGTACTGGAGACCAGCGCCGTTTCGGCCGCGAAAAGAGCATGTTCAAATGTAGATATAGACAGGCAAGGTGCGTCAAGCAGGTTACCTTGACGCGTATTCGCTGCGATCCAATATGACCGCGAAAGTGGACAACTACAGAGCGCCAACTCAAATAGCAAGCGATCTATGCTGCGCTTGACCCCCTGCGCGCCGCGCCGTAGGCCGTAGGTCTTATGGCCAAACTCATGCCACTCAGTGACCTTGCACCACATTATGACGGTTTGCTCTGCGACATCTGGGGTGTCCTGCACAACGGCGTTGCCGCCTTTCCAGACGCGGTTGATGCCCTTTGCAAATATCGGGCGCAGGGCGGAATTGTCATTCTCATCACCAACGCTCCGCGATCAAACCAAGTTATCTATCCGCAGCTGGCTCGACTTGCCGTTCCGCGCGAGGCATTCGATGCGGTTGTCACATCAGGCGATGTCACCAAGTCGCTGTTGCAACAGCGACCCGACACGCCTTTGTTTCACTTCGGTCCGGCGCGGGACCAGTCGATATTGGATGGCTTGACACACCCAATGGTCAGCAGTCAGGACGCCAAGCTGTGCCTGCTGACTGGCCCTTTGGATGATGCGATTGAAAGCGCTGAAATCTATGAACCCCTTTTGCTGGACATGCGGGACAACGGGGTCGATATGATCTGCGCCAACCCTGACTTGGTCGTGAAAAGCGGTGACCGCATGGTGATCTGTGCGGGATCAATTGCGCAGCTGTATGCAAAACTCGGGGGCAAAGTCACTTACGCCGGCAAGCCAGAGGCGCCAATCTACGACGCGGCCATGACGCAGATGACCATCGCTGCGGGAAGGAAGTTCCCAAAAAACCGATTACTTGTTGTGGGTGATGGCTTGCCGACAGATATCAAAGGTGCGGTCCAAAACGGGTTTGACGCTTACTTTGTTGCGGGTGGCATTCATAAAATCGACATGGGTGACATGAAAAATCCCGAGAAGTTAGCGCGCGCCGATGGCCTGATCAGACATCAGTTTACCGACATCGAACTTGCCGGTATTTGCGACCATTTGCGCTGGATCTGAACGAAGAAGATAAGACAGCGATCACTCTTGCTTGCCGTCATCGCAAGAGGTTTCACCTTGCTCACTGCGGTCGCAACGTGACGAAACCCGCCATTGTTGCAACTATGGCGAAAGCTCACTTTGTCACGGCGGACTTTCGCCCTTCTAGAACTCTGCACGACGCACAAATGTCCGGTTCGGTGAAGCTGCAGTGCAGAGTTGGCGAG
>CAYXXQ010000277.1:0-4966 GCA_964469075.1 uncultured Rhodobacter sp. | reverse complement strand
AAGCTGTTGCAGATAGGCCGGCAGGTGCATCACACGCTGGTCATAGGGTAAAACTGCCCGGGTCGGATAGCCGCAAATATTGCTGTGCCACACCCCAACCAACGCCATGATCACCGGCAGGTTTTCCGCCAACGGGGCCGCTTGAAAATGCGCATCCATCGCCGCAGCCCCCTCAAGCATCGCCGCGAAATCCGCGGGCCCAACCGCCAGCATCAGCGGCAATCCAACCGGTCCCCAGATCGAATACCGCCCGCCAACCCAGTCTTCAAACCCAAACACCCGCGCAGGATCAATGCCAAGGGCCGCCGCCTTGGCCTTTGCGCTCGAAACCGCCGCCAGATGGCTGGCTGCCTTGTCGCCAAGCGCGCCTTCCAGCCATTTGATCGCCGTGGCCGCATTGGTCATGGTTTCGATGGTGGTGAAGGTTTTTGAGGCAATCACGATCAGCGTGCGCGCCGGATCAAGCCCGCGCAGCACATCGGCGATATGCGCGCCATCAACATTGCTGACAAAATGCGAAATAGGCCCATCGTGATAAGGCGCCAGCGCGCGGGTCGCCATCACCGGGCCGAGGTCGGAACCGCCAATGCCGATATTCACCACATCGCGAAACGGCGCGCCGTCACTGGCGGCGATTTCGCCCGATCTAATGCCCTCACAAAACGCCGCCATCCGGGCGCGGGTTGCGCGAATTTCCGGCAGCACGTCCTGACCGTCAACCAGAATTGGCGTGTCAGATTGCGCCCTGAGGGCTGTATGCAACACCGCGCGATCCTCGGTCATGTTGATCTTGTCGCCGCGAAACATCGCCGCACGTTTGTCAGCAAGACCCGAGGATTCCGCCAGCCGGACCAGCAATTCACGGGCATGATCGTCGATATTTGTTTTGGAATAATCGAGCAGCAAATCGCCCGACCGGGCCGAAAACTGCGCGAACCTGTCGCCACCTTCACCATCGTCAAACAGCGACAAAATCGGGCGGGCGTTTGTTTTTGCCTGATGGTCGGAAAGGGCGGTCCAGAGGTCTTGCATCATCATCGTTCCAGTTTGCTTGCTGTTCGCGCCAGGTCTTCGATCTGGTCCCATTTCCCGGCCTTCACGAGGCCTTTCGGGGCGACCCAACTGCCCCCGGCGCAGATCACGTTTGGCAATTTCAGGTAGCTGGTGGCGTTGTCAGGGCCTATGCCGCCGGTCGGGCAAAAGCTGATTTGCGGCAGCGGTGCGCCGATGGCTTTCAAGGCCGGGGCGCCGCCTGCGGCCTCAGCCGGGAAGAATTTCAGCATGTCATAGCCCCGCGCCAACAGGCGCATCGCCTCGGTTGCGGTGGCCGCCCCGGGCAGAAGCGGCAGATCGGCGGCTTCACAGGCCTCAAGCAATTCATCCGTCGCACCCGGGGACACACCAAATACCGCACCGGCGGCCTTTGCCGCGATCACATCGTCCGGCGTGATCAGTGTCCCGGCCCCGACCACACTACCTTTGACGCGGGCCATTTCGCGGATCACATCCAGCGCCACAGGCGTGCGCAACGTAACCTCAAGCGCAGGCAGGCCACCGGCGACAAGGGCTTCGGCCAGGGGTCTGGCATGGGCGACATCATGGACCACCAGCACTGGGATGATCGAGGCCAGATCGCAAATCTCACGGGCGCGTCTGCTTGCGTTTTTCGGGGTCAGCATGTTTGAAATTCCCTAAAAAATACTTGCGCCAGTATCGGCGGAGCCGACAGCCCGGCGAAAACTTGCAAACAACTCCCGCCCCAACCCGGCCTCGTTACCACTTAGATCGACCGACACCGCCGGACGGTCAAGCACCCCCGGGGTCAGGATATCAAGGACGCCTTCGCGGCCATCAACCAGGATCAAATCGCCATCACGCAGCTTGGCAATCGCGCCGCCATCCAAGGCCTCAGGACTGACATGGATCGCGGCGGGGATTTTGCCCGAGGCGCCGGACATCCGCCCGTCAGTGACAAGCGCGATCCGCAGCCCTTTGCCCTGAAGAATACCTAACAGCGGCGTCAGTGAATGCAGCTCGGGCATGCCATTGGCCTTTGGCCCCTGAAACCGCACGACTACCACGGTGTCGCTGGCAAATTCACCCGCTTTGAACGCCGCTTTCACGGCTTCCTGGCTGTCAAAAACCCGCGCCGGGGCCTTGATAACATGGTGTTCCGGCGCAACCGCAGAGACCTTCATCACCGCATTTCCAAGGCTGCCGGACAGGCGTTTCAGCCCGCCGGTGGGTTGAAACGGATCACCCGCCGGGCGCAGGATCTTGTCGTTCAGACTGTGGCCTGTGCCTGCCTTCCAGACCAGCGTGCCACCGTTCAACTTTGGCTCTTCGGTATAATGCGCAAGGCCCCGCCCGGCGACGGTTTGGGTGTCGTCATGCAACAGCCCGGCCTTTAACAACGTGCCGATCAGATAGCCAAGCCCGCCCGCCGCATGAAACGCATTCACGTCCGCCAGGCCGTTGGGATAGACCCGCGCCAGCAGCGGCGTCACATCGGAAATGTCGGAAAAATCCTGCCAGTCAAGCAGGATGCCCCCGGCCCGCGCCATCGCGATCAGGTGGATCAAAAGATTGGTTGAGCCACCGGTTGCGTTCAGCCCGACGATGCCGTTCACAAAGGCCTTTTCGTCAAGGATGTCACATACCGGCAGATAACTGTCGCCAAGTGCTGCCAGAGACAGGGCGCGGCGGGCACCTTCTTCGGTCAGGGCCTGACGCAGATCGGTGCCGGGGCTGACGAAACTGGCGCCCGGAAGGTGCAGGCCCATAAACTCCATCAGCATCTGGTTGGTGTTGGCGGTGCCGTAAAACGTGCATGTGCCGGGGCCGTGATAGGCGGCCATTTCCGCGGCCATCAGTTCGTCGCGACTGGCCTCGCCCGCCGCAAAGGCCTGCCGCACCCGGGCCTTTTCGTCATTCGCCAAACCCGATGTCATCGGCCCGGCAGGCAGAAACACCGCCGGAAGATGGCCGAAACTTTGCGCTGCAATCACCAGCCCCGGCACGATCTTGTCGCATACGCCCAAAAACACCGCTGCGTCAAAGGTGTTGTGGCTAAGGGCAATCGCAGCGGCCATCGCGATGGTGTCGCGGGAAAACAGGCTAAGCTCCATCCCCGCCTCGCCCTGGGTTACGCCATCGCACATCGCGGGCACGCCACCGGCCACCTGGGCGGTGCCGCCGACCGCGCGCACGGCCTGACGGATCATCGCCGGGTAATCTTCAAACGGCTGATGCGCGCTCAGCATGTCATTGTAGGCCGTGACGATACCAAGATTGCCGGCAGAGCCTGTCGCAAGTGCTGCCTGATCCGCCCCGGCCCCGGCATAAGCATGCGCCTGGCCTGAACAGCTGAGATGGGCGCGCGCCGGGCCTTTCCCTTTGGCTTTGCGCATCCGGGCCAGATAAGCGCTGCGAGCGGGTTCGCTGCGGGCAATGATCCGGTCCGTGACTTTGGCAATCATGTCGTTCAGGGTCATGTCGCCACTGCCTTTTCTGCATAATGGATGCTGAGGGAGGGCACCGACAGGATCGCGCGCACAGGGGCGTCCGCTGCCGGGCCGGGCTGTTCTGCCTTGCGCAAGGCGGCCAGTTTGTCCTGACCTGTGATCAGCAAATGCAGATGCCGCGACGCGCGCAACACGCCAGCCGTCAATGTCAGGCGCGGTTCCGGCGCACCAGGTGCCCGCATCGGCAGCAAGACAGCGGGGCTGTTGGGATCAAGCGCCTCGGCCAGACGATCAGCGCCGGGAAATAGGCTGGCGGTGTGCAAATCCGCCCCCATGCCCAGCACGCAAACGTCGATCGGCAGCACGCTGGCAATGCCTTTACCAAGCTCGGTCAAGACCTGTTCGGGCTGCCCAGCCGACGCATAAAGCGGCACCAAACTGGCCGCAGCGGCAGGGCCTTGCAGCAGGGTTTCCCGCAAAAGGCGCGTGTTTGACCTGGGGCTGTCCCCGGCCACAAACCGCTCATCCGTCAGCATCACGTTGACCGAAGCCCAGTCAATATCCGCCTGCGCCAATGCCCGCAGAAATGGTCCCGGCGTCGTGCCGCCCGGCACCGCAAGCGTGGCCTTGCCCCGGGTCTGCAACGCCTCGGCCAATTGCCCGGCCACCACGGCGGCAAGGGTCGCCATCAAGGTGGTTTCGTCTTTATAGTGGACCAGATGTGTCATCACGCACCGATCTCGCGCCAGCGCCGACCGTCGCGATGCATCAGCATCAGCGCGTCCTCGGGGCCGGACCCGCCTGCATCATACTGCGCCGGCGCGTTGTCAGCCGCCTGCCAGCCTTTGATCAGCGGATCGGCCCATTCCCAGGCCGCCTCCACCTCGTCACCACGCATAAACAGGGTCTGGTCGCCACGGATGACGTCCATGATCAATCGTTCATAGGCGTCCGGCGCAGCGGCGTCTTCGCCCAGCGCCTCGGCAAAACTCATGTCAAGTGGCACCTCTTTTAGGCGCATGCCGCCCTGCCCCGGTTCCTTGATCGTCATGCGCAGGGTAATGCCTTCATCCGGTTGCAGGCGGATGATCAGGGCATTGCCGCGCCGGTGTTCCATCTTCGGAAAGATCGAGTGCGGCGGATCGCGAAAAATGATCGCGATCTCGCTAAGTCGTGCACGCAGTTTCTTGCCGGTGCGCAGATAAAACGGTGTCCCGGCCCAGCGCCAGTTTGAAATATGCACCTTCAGCGCCACAAAACTTTCGGTGGTGCTGTCAGGGTCGCCCGCGTGATCGCGGTACGAGCCTTCGTCGCCATCCGCCCGGTACTGGCCGCGCGCGATATCTTGCGGGCCGACCGGATCAAGGGCGCGGATCACCTTCAGCTTTTCATCGCGCACCGCGTTTGGTTCAAACCGCGACGGTGGCTCCATCGCTGTCAGGCACAAAAGCTGCATCAGGTGGTTTTGCACCATATCGCGCATCGCGCCGGATTTGTCGTAA
>CAYXXQ010000276.1:0-4976 GCA_964469075.1 uncultured Rhodobacter sp. | reverse complement strand
TTGATCGCGCGGCGCTTGCGCAGGGCCTCTTCCAGGTGCCATGAAATCGCCTCACCCTCGCGATCCGGGTCGGTTGCGAGGATCAGCGAGTTGTCGTCCTTCAATGCCTCGGCAATGGCGCGGACGTGTTTTTGCGATTGCGTCGCGATTTCCCATTTCATTTCGAAATCATGCTCAGGATCGACCGAGCCATCCTTGGGCGGCAGGTCGCGGACATGGCCGTAAGACGCTAAAACCGTGTAGTCGTCGCCAAGATATTTGTTGATGGTTTTGGCCTTGGCGGGCGACTCGACGACGACAACGGGCATGGGCTATCCTGAGTTTGAAAAGGCGGTGATCTGTGGGCGCGGAACATGGGTCGCCGGGCGGGCCATTGTCAATGGTCTTGTTTGGCAAACCGCGCTGATCTGTGGTTTTGGGCTGGTTCACCGCAATAGATGAAACCAGAATTGGGGGTAATATGCGTGCTTTCTTGTTGATTTTCCTGCTTTTTCCAACGCTTGTCACAGCGCAAGAGATTTTTACGCCGCCGCGCGGGTCTGAAATGCGGCGCAATCTGATGGATGCGATGCGCCCGCATGCGGCCTGGCAACTTGGTGCGCCAATAGAATTCGTGGTTGAAGATCTGCGCGTGGCTGGCGATGTTGCTTATGCGTCTTTGTCGCCGCAGCGGCCGGGCGGGGGTGTGATTGATCCGGCTTTGACGCCGATGATGCAACGGGGAGAGCTTGATCCCGAGGCGATGGACGGCATTTATATCCACGCGCTTTACCAGAAATCAGGCGCTGTCTGGGTGGCGCTGCACTGGTCAATCGGGGCCACAGATGTCTGGTGGGCCAGCCCTGATTTTTGCGTTTTGTTCAAACCGGTCACGCCTGAGGTCTGCTATTAAAGCGATTTGCGTTTTATCTGATGCAGCTACATCGCAATTCACCCGGGTTTGGGGTGATTTGCGATTCACATCAAACGCAATACGCCATAGGCCGGTTGATCACACCGCCAGCGACAGCATGCCACCGGATTGGCGGGCAAGTTTGCCTTCCATTTCCAGCGTCACCAGTTCGGGCGAGACCATTTGCGCAGGCAGATCAAGTGCGCGGATCAGCTGATCTTCGGCCACCGGCGTCGGGCTGAGCAGCGATAGTATCCGGCGCGACAGATCAAGCGCGTCCTGGTTCGCCCTGACTTGGTTAACCGGTGAAGACACCCGTGACTGAACCACCGCTACAGGCACGCTTTCGTCCACACGCGTTGCGACCGTCGCTATGTCCCGGCCATCTTGCAGCGCCTCAATCACGTCCTTGGCCGACCGCACCAAGGTCGCGCCATCGCGCAGCAGGTTGTTGCAGCCGGAGGCGCGGGCGTCAAACGGGTGGCCGGGCACCGCCATCACTTCGCGCCCCTGATCCAGGGCTTCGCGGGCGGTGATCAGGCTGCCGGATTTCGCCGCCCCTTCGACCACGATCACGGCCCGGCACAGGCCTGAAATGATGCGGTTGCGGCGCGGGAAATGCCGCGCTTGCGGCACCAATCCCATCATCTGTTCGGAAATCAGCAGGCCTTTGGTGGCGATATCCGCCGCCAGCCCGGCGTTTTCACGTGGGTAAACGTAGTCCACCCCCCCGGCCATCACCGCAATCGTGCCGCCGTCTATTGCCGCCAGATGCGCCGCCGTATCAATGCCCCGCGCCAGCCCTGATACCACGGCAAACCCGGCCTCGGCAAGGTCATGCGCCAGCGCTTTGGCCATTCTGGTGCCAAGGCTTGACGCGTTGCGCGCGCCAACCAGCGCCACCATATCCGGGCGCGCCAGCAGGTCCGTCTGGCCCTTGGCCCAGAACAGCGGCGGTGCATCCGGGATTTCGGCCAGCAGGCGCGGATAATCCTTGCTGCCAAGGCAGATCATGCGCGCGCCACAGGCTTTGGCGGCGCGATATTCCTGGGCGGCAGCCTCAGCCGGGAACACTGTGTAGGATTTCACCCCGGCGGCATTGGCGATGCCGGGCAGGGCGACCAATGCCTCGGCCGGGCTGGCATATTCACGCATCAATCGCTGGAATGTCGCAGGCCCGACCCGGCGCGACCTGATCAGTTGCAGCCAGTGGATTTCATCGGCCTGATCCTGCGGCGCAGGCCAACAGGATGGTTCAGAACACAGCGCTTCGGTCACAGACACCTCCGAGTAAGCGGGCGAATAAGCGGGGACGTTATTAGTCTGCATTAGTCTGCGGCCACAGGGTTTAAGAAATCCTGAAGTTTCGCCTGAAATGTCAGTCTTGATCCGGGTTTTGCTTGCGTTCCATCTGCCGGATTCGCGCCGCCACGACGCTTTCGCCAAAAAAGCTGAGGGCGGCAGCAATCACGCCGATGCCAAGGGCGATCAAAACCGTCGTACCGATCTTGCCGATCACCGTCACCGGCACCAGATTGCCATAGCCGACGGTCGAAATCGTGATGACGGTGAAGAAATAGCTGTCAATCCAGCTCCAACCTTCGATCAGGCGAAAAAACACCGTGCCGCCGCCGACGATCGCACCGACCAGTCCCAGCAAAGCCCGGTATTTCAGCGCCATCATGCGGCTGATCCACCGACCGTCAGCCCGCCGATCAGCACGGTCGGTTGGCCGACCCCAACCGGCACCCATTGCCCGGCCTTGCCGCAATTGCCCATGCCGGGGTCAAGCGCCATGTCGTTGCCAATGGCGCGGATACGGTGCAGCGCCGTGGCACCATCACCGATCAGGGTCGCACCCTTGACGGGGGCACCGCGCTTGCCGTTTTTCACTTGGTAAGCCTCGGTGCAGGAAAACACGAACTTGCCATTGGTGATATCGACCTGGCCGCCGCCAAACCCGACCGCATGAATGCCGTCCCTGATCTCGGCCACGACATCACCAGGGTCGGCCTGACCGCCCAGCATATAGGTGTTGGTCATCCGTGGCATCGGCGCATGCGCAAAGCTTTCGCGCCGCCCGTTGCCGGTGGGGGCCACCCCCATCAAACGGGCGTTCTGGCGGTCCTGCATATAGCCAACCAAAATCCCGTCCTCGATCAAGGTGGTCTTGCCCGAAGGCGTGCCCTCATCATCAAACGTGATCGACCCGCGCCGATCCGGGATCGTGCCATCGTCCAGCACAGTCACGCCGCTGGCCGCCACGCGCTTGCCCATCAGCCCGGCAAAGGCCGAGCTTCCCTTACGGTTGAAATCGCCTTCCAGGCCGTGGCCAATGGCTTCATGCAGCAGGATACCGGGCCAGCCCGGCCCCAGCGCCACGTCCATTTCACCGGCACGCGCCTCAACCGCATCAAGGTTCACCAGCGCGATCCGCAACGCTTCGGTCGCGGTGGCCTGCCAGTTTGCCGGATCAATCAGCCCGCCCAGATGAGCCCGCCCGCCGCCACCGGCACTGCCGCTTTCACGCCGTCCACCCTGATCGACAATGACCGTGACGTTCAGCCGCGTCATCGGCCGTGTATCCATCATCAACGTGCCTTCGGGGCGCAGGATGTAAACCTCCTGAATGCTGGCCGCCAGGGTCGCAGAAACCTGGATCACCCGAGGGTCAAGCGCGCGGGCATAGGCGTCGATCTCGCGCAGGGTGTCGATCTTGACCGGAAACTCGGCGTCCTCCATCGGGTTGGCGTCGGTATAAAGGCGCTTGTTGGTGGCGCTGGGCGCATCGGCCAAGGTGCCGCCACCGGCCCCCACAGCCAACCGCGCGGTTTCGGCGGCGCGCTTCAGGGCCGAAATCGAAATGTCTGTGGAATGCGCATAGCCCGCAGTTTCCCCCCGCACAGCCCGCAATCCAAACCCTTCCGAGGCATCATAACTGGCGGTTTTCAGCCGGCCGTCATCAAACACCAACGCTTCTGAGCGCCGACGCTCCAGAAACAACTCCCCGTCATCGGCCCCGGCAACCGCGCCGCGCAGCACCGCCAATGCGTCGTCCCGATTCAAGGCCCCGTCAAAAGGCTGAAACCTATTGGCTGATCCGCTCATTCTTGCCGTCCCTTCGTTCAAAACACCCGTTTTAACCGGGTTCGCGGCTGAATGCCGCAAAAGAGAAACTTGTTCTTTTAGCCGTATTATGGTTTTTCAGGCCAAGGAAACAACCGGGGATTCTCTACCTGTCAGATAGGGAGTCCTCCAAATGGCAGCAAGACTGCCTGATAAAACGGGAAGACACGCATGCGTTTAGCGAAAAAATTCGCCGGATTTGGGGCGGGGCTGGCGGGGATGGCCGCAAGTGGGGCGGTTTTCGCCCAGGATGCCTTGCAGGGGCTTGAAACGGTTGGCAAGCCCACACCGGGATCAATTGAATTTCAACCTGCGGCCACCGAACTGGCCCGCGACATCCGTTTTTTGGATGAATTGGTATTTTACATCATCGCCGCCGTGACCCTGTTTGTGCTTTTGCTGCTGCTGATCGTTCTGGTGCGTTACAACCAGCGGGTCAACAAGACGCCTTCGACCTTCACCCATAACTCGGCGATCGAGGTGGCTTGGACGATTGTGCCGATCATCATCCTGATTTTCATCGGTGCGTTTTCGCTGCCGGTTCTGTTCAAGCAGATGGAAATCCCCGAAGCTGACATCACCATCAAAGTGACCGGCAACCAGTGGTACTGGTCCTATGAATATACCGATGACGAGTTCAGCTTTGACAGCTTCATGCTGGCCCGCGAAGACCTGGAATCGCATGGCTATGCCTCAGATGAATACCTGCTGGCCACCGATACCGCCGTTGTCGTGCCTGCCGGTAAGAACATCGTTCTGCAAATCACCGGCGCTGACGTGATCCACTCCTGGACCATTCCGGCCTTTGGTGTGAAGCTTGACGCGGTGCCGGGCCGGTTGCAGGAAACCTGGTTCAATGCCGACCGTGAAGGTGTTTACTTCGGCCAATGCTCCGAGCTTTGTGGCAAAGACCACGCCTACATGCCGATCACCGTCAAGGTCGTCGCACCCGAGGTTT
>CAYXXQ010000275.1:1820-4979 GCA_964469075.1 uncultured Rhodobacter sp. | reverse complement strand
CAGGTTCCTGATCGTGATGTCGATCAGCCCTGGCGCTTGTTTGCCTGCATCAATGTAGTAGGCGCCGCCATGATAAAGCGCCATGTTGAAAACCTTGTTGCCCGACGCGACATGGTTCCAGGGTGCCCAGTCAAGGATGACCGGCGGCGCGTTCTGCATGAACGCATAGCAATCGCTGACCATTTCCATATTGGCGCACAGCATCCGCTGGGTCTGGATCACCGCCTTTGGGGTGCCGGTAGTGCCGGATGTGAACATGAATTTGGCAACGGTATCTGGCCCCGTTGCCTGATTGGCGGTGGTGACTTGCGGGCTTGGCTGTGTCGCCAGCAGATCGTGCCAGGGAAGCGCCATGCCACTGCCGCTGACCCCAAGGCGCGGCAGGTCATCAAAGACCGCGTTTATGGCCGGGGCAAAGCGGTCGAGGTCAGCGGCGAAAACCGCACCGGGGGTGATTTGCGCCTTGATGTCATGCAGCTTTTCATAACCGCCTTGGGTTGTGGAATAGGCCGGGGCCAGCGCCGCCGACGGGATGCCAACATATTGCGCCGCCAGTGCCATCAGCGCATGCGGGATGGAGTTTTCTGACAATATGATCAAAGGCCGGTCGGTCGACAGCCTCAGGTCAAGCAGCGCCTGGCCGATGGCGCGGATGCTGTCAAACATCTGGCGATAGCTGACGCGGTGCCAGGCGTCACTGGCATCGCGTTCGGCCATCCAGATTGCATCTGGGGTTTTTTCGACCCAATAGGCGATCTTGTCCGACAGCCGGTCGGGATAGGCGGCAAGCGGGCCTTTTTGCCAGACCAGCACCGACCCGTCATCGCGCTTTTCCCAGGCGATATCGACATCCCAAAGCTTCACTTCGCGCAGATCTGCTGCTGTCATTGCTGCCCCGTTTCAGTTTGCCGCCAGACCGTGCCTGCCTTGCGCCCGTTCAGGCCAGCACTAACCGGCCTGAACAGATGACAGGGCAATATCAGGATTTGGTCCGCCAGCTGTCCGCATAGTTTTCGCGGGCTTCTTTTGCGTAAGGTGTCGGGGCCACGCGGACGCGGATGTCGGTTTGCCGGTGCACCTCGGTCGAGGTTTTGGCGGTTGTGTCCGGCTCCCCCCATTTCATTATGATGACCTCACCTTCCTTCACGTCTGCGGCGACAACGCCCAGCGACAGAAAACAACGCTCGTTAAAGCTGTAGCCTGCGAACATCGACATGCCGACCATCTTGTCATCCTGCATCAGCATATCCGCACTGGAGGAGGCATAGTTCGTCAGCGGCCAGTCGATGAACTTGTAAGGCACGTCGTCTTCAAAAGCACTGGCGATGACTTTCAGCACGTCTTCGCGGTTCCATTCCAGCGTCACTTTCTTGCGGTTGTTGCCAGCCTGTTTCATTGCCTGAAGCGCGGATTTGCCGATGAAATCATCCTTCTTCCAGCCGATGTAGAAATCATAGCCCAGCTCAAACGGATTGACGTAGTAATCCTCGATAGTGTCCGACACGAATGAGCCGCCGATTGCGCCTGAGGCCTCGTACATGTCAGCCCCCAGCCAATCGCGATAGTCCGACATCATGCCGTCACCGGTATAAATGCCGGGCAGCGGCGAAGGGATCCAACCGGATTCAAGCGTGTTGCTCGCGTAAGCGCGGCTGCCGCATTGTACCAGATTGACACCGGCATCGCGGGCGGCCTGAAGGATGGTTGAATGGATGTAATCCTTGTCCTTATAGGGGCCCCAAACCTCAAGCCCCGGGGCACCTGACATACCGTGACGCAGCGCTTGCACGCGTTTGGAGCCGATATTGATCCAGTCAACATGGAAGAACTTGATGTCAGGGATCGGCCCGCCGTTCATCTTTTCAAAGATGGCCGTGGCGTCGGGGCCCTGGATCTGGAACCGGTAATGTTCCCTTAGCACCCGCTCCCCTTCCGGGCGCGAGGGCGATCTTGGATCATAACGCAGCCGCACGTTCCAATTGCCGTAAGCGGCACAAAACATCAGCCAGTTTGACGTCGGCGCGCGGCCGACCAGAACATACTTATCCTCACGCTCACGAAACACGATATGGTCACCGATCACATGGCCGTTGGGCGTGACTGGCACGTAATGCTTGGCCCGGTTCAGATCGAAATTCGCGAACGAGTTGATACCGTGATGGGCCAAAAACTCGGTCGCTTGCGGGCCTTCGACGATGATTTCGTCCATGTGATGCGACTGATCAAACAGCACGGCACTGTTGCGCCAGGCCTCTTGTTCACTACGCCAGTTCGAAAACTCGGGCGCGACGACCGGGTAGACATATTGCCCGGTCTGTGAGTTTCTGAGGATATCAACGGGGGTCTTGGTTTTCATCAGATCATTCAGGCTGGGCATGGGATTTCCTTTGGTTAAGCGCGTTGACCGCCTAACCAGCAGCGGGTGTTTGCGCAGATATTTCACGCCATTTTCCGGCAAGTTTGTATATTAGGCAATCCGATGAATTAGATGCAATCAATCGAATAAACTGATAACCTGGACGGGACACGGCCCCATCCCAAGGACAGATCCATGACCTCAGATCTATATGCGGTAAGCTTTTCTGACCTTAATACCCTTGTGCGGGTTTACGAAAACCGCTCTTTCACCAAAACCGCGACCGAGCTTGGCGTCAATCAGTCCGCCATCAGCTACACCATCGACAAGCTGCGCAAGCATTTTGGCGATCCGCTGTTTGTCAGGATGGGCGGTGGCATCACAACAACCGCCCGCTGCGCTGAGATCGTGACCTCAGCGCGGGAGTTGCTGACGACGTTTGAAACCATCGCCCTGCCGCGTGCGATTGACCCGGCGACCACGTCTGAAACCCTGGCGGTCGCCTGTAATTTCTTTGAACGCCAACTGATCCTGCCAAGCGTTGTGCGCTATATCCGCAAACACGCCCCCGGCCTGCATCTGGAGATTATCCCATCGACCAGCCAAGGCGATGTACAGCTAAAACACGGATCGGCTGCCTTCCTGATCGGCCCTTTGGTGCCGGTTGAAACCGGGTTTTTCACCCGCAAGCTGCTTGATGAACATTACGTCTGTGTCATGGATCGGGACAATCCCCTGGCACGCGGGCCGCTTGGCAAGCAGGATTACCTGACCTGCAATCACGCGCTTGTCACCTATGGCGG
>CAYXXQ010000275.1:0-1720 GCA_964469075.1 uncultured Rhodobacter sp. | reverse complement strand
GCATCGTTTCAAATTTGGCAACAATAAGATGAAATTTCTTTAATTATTCACATTAGCGTAAAATTTTCGCCGTTTTCCAAGGCTAGACCTGTTTCTGGGGCTGATACATTCAGGGAGGGTCCGATGTACGATAAGAAACTATACTGTGCTCGGTCTCTTTGCGGTGGCATATACTACCCGCGGTTCGGTGGGGAACCCGGGTACGACCGCCACTGGGATGTTGAGGACGTCAAGCGGTTGTTATTTGGCCCGTCAGAGGCCAAGCAATCGCGGGACGAAAAACCGCAAATGAAGGCGGAAACGCAACCAGCCGCAGCGCGTCTGCGGCTGGTGCCGCCTGCCTAGAGCGTTTTACAGGTCCAGTTGACCGCAGGCGGCAAGAGCAGACATGCCGCCATCAATCGTCAGATCAACACCTTTGATCCAGTGGCTGTCATCCGAGGCTAGAAATACAATCGCATCGGCCACTTCTTCGGGCAATCCCGGGCGGCCGACCCGCGCAATGTTCTTGGCCATCGTCGCCCCGAAAGCGGTTTCGAAATCATCCAGAATTCCCGTACTGACCGCCGCCGGACTGACCGAGTTCATGCGCAAATCAAGTGCGATCAGACGCTCGGTCTGGGCGATGCCCCAGGCGATCACGGCTTCCTTTGACAGATTATAAGCGCGGATATGGTCGATCTGTTCCGTCGCGACGAATTCCGCCAAACCAGTGGTGTCAGCCAGTTCAAACAGCGCCTTAACCTGCGCTGTGTTTTCCCGCCAGGCTGCGCCTACGCGCGACGCGGTGTTTACTATAGACGCGCCCGGTTTCAGCATTGGGATCAATGCGTTGGTCAGTTGCACCAGGCCAAGGAAATTCACCGCGAGGATGGTTTCAGTCAGTCCGGGTCGCGGCGGCAGGCCTGCATTGTTGATCAGGCAATCAAACGGCCCGCCAAGGTTTGCGGTCGCGGCACGGATCGAGGCCGGGTCTGACATATCGACCTTGATCCACTGGTCGACATTCTGTGGCTCAGCGATGTCAAACGCGACGACCTCATAGCCGCGCGCCTTTAGTTTCTGAACCGTGATCGCGCCGATCCCGGTCGCAGCACCAGTGATTGCTGCCCTCATGATATGCCCCCTTTTCGAAGGTTTCTGCTTGGATCGCGGGTGATTATCCTGTCCAGCCACTAGATTTTCGGCGGCAGCCAGCCGCGATCGGATTGGGTACCAAAGCTGCGGTGGCCGCTTTTCATCTCGGCCTCTTGCGCATCCATGATCTCGCGGGCTTTGGCGACATAGGGTTGGTTCAGGTGGATCGGAACCTCCTCGTCATAAAGAAGGGCCAGTTCACGCAGGGCAAATCGGTCGGATCGTTCGAAATCGCGCACCAGTTTTTCCGCCTGATAGGGGTGCATTCCAAGTGCTTCCAACGCTGATCGGCCGGTTCTGATGCTGCCGTCAAAAGTGTCGCGGATGATATCGCGACAGCCAGCGGCAAAAAGGGCGTAAACATGGTTGCGGTCGCGCGCGCGGGCGACGATATGCACATGCGGGTAGTTTTGGCTGACGTAATGCACCAAGGCCGTGACCTGTTCGGCATCATCAATCGCGATCACCAGCATTTGCGCGTCTTCAATGCCCGCAGCATGCAGTAGATCGGGCCGGGTGGCGTCACCATAAAAGGCGCGAAAGCCAAAGGTGCGCAGCATTTCAAGCTGCGACGCGCTGTGAT
>CAYXXQ010000274.1:0-5003 GCA_964469075.1 uncultured Rhodobacter sp. | reverse complement strand
TCACTTAAACATCCGCCCCAAAAACGTCACCCCTTTGTCGAAAAACTGTTAGGTTTACCCTGACCAATCGGCCACGCTGGCCCGAAACGGATATCCGATACCCAATGCGCCTGATCATCTCCTTCGCCGCCCTGTTCCTGTCAGCCATCTTGCTGCAACTCAGTTCGGGCGGAGTCGGCCCGCTTGATGCGCTGTCGGGCCTTCAGGAAGGGTTCACCACCACCCAGGTCGGTATCCTAGGATCTTCGCATTTCCTGGGATTTTTTATCGGCTGCTGGTGGGCACCGCGCTTGATGGGCAATGTCGGCCATTCCCGTGCTTTCGCGGTGTTCACCTCGCTTGGTGCTATCGGCATCCTGTCGCATATGATGCTGGTTGATCCGACCGCCTGGGCCTTGATGCGGGTGATGACCGGACTGTGCGTCGCCGGGTGTTACACGGTGATCGAGGCTTGGATGCACGCGAAGTTGACCAATGCCAATCGCGGCAAGGCGATGGGGGCCTATCGCTTTGTTGACATGGGCGGGTCGCTGGCGGCGCAGATGATGATCTCGATCCTGACGCCTGCCGCTTATATGTCCTATAACCTGCTGGCGATCCTTTGTTGCGCGTCGCTGCTGCCGCTAGCCTTGACCCGTGCCAGTGCACCTGAAACCCCAGCGGCCCCCCGCCTGCGCCCGATGCTGGCGGTGCGCCTGTCACCCCTGGCGGCTGCCGGGGTGGTGGTGGCCGGTCTGACCGGGGCGGCGTTTCGGATGGTTGGCCCGGTTTACGGGCTTGAGGTCGGTCTGAACGCCGATCAGATCGCGCTGTTTCTGGCCAGCTTCGTTATGGGTGGCGCGCTGGCGCAATATCCGATTGGCTGGATTGCCGACAAATTCGACCGTCGTTGGGTGATGATCTGGCTGTCGATTGCCGCGATGGCCACCAGCCTTGGCACCATTGCCATCGGCACCGGCGATCAGTCCGTCACCTTTGCCGCCGCCTTCCTGTTCGGGCTGACAACATTCCCGATCTATTCCGTCGCCACCGCGCATGGCAATGATTTTGCCAGCCTTGATCAGATGGTCGAGCTTAGCGCCAGTTTCATGTTCCTATACGCGCTGGGGGCGATTGCCAGCCCGCTGATCTCGTCCAGCCTGATCGAAGGCTTTGGGCCCTCGGCCTTGTTCGTCTTCATCGCCGCCGCCCACGCGATATTGATCGGGTTCAGCCTGTTGCGGATGCAGTCCCGCCCGACCGCGATCCTGCGCACCGAATACACCTATACGCCGCGCACAACCTTCATGCTGGGCCGCCTGATGCGCCGCCCCCGCCTGCCTGCCGACCAGCCCGACAAGACGACGGATGAAAACCCCCCTAGCCCTTGATCGACAGCTGCGCTAAAGCAGGCGCACCGGAAATCCGGCCAAATTTCAAAGGCGCATCATGGCACGAATTCTCATCACCTCGGCAATTCCCTATATCAACGGGATCAAGCATCTGGGCAACCTGGTCGGCAGCCAGTTGCCTGCCGACGCTTACGCCCGCTTCATGCGCGCCCGCGGCAACGAGGTCATGTTCATCTGCGCCACCGACGAACACGGCACCCCGGCTGAGCTGGCTGCCGCCAAGGCCGGCAAACCCGTTGCCGAATTTTGTGCCGAAATGTGGCAGGTGCAAAAGTCCCTCAGCGACGGGTTTCGCCTGTCGTTTGACCATTTCGGCCGCTCGTCATCCGCGCGCAACCACAGCCTGACCCAGCATTTCGCTGGCAAGCTGGCGGAATACGGGTTGATCGCCGAGGTCAGCGAAAAGCAGGTCTATTCCCACGCCGATGGCCGCTTTCTGCCGGATCGCTATATCGAGGGCACCTGCCCGAATTGCGGCTATGAAAACGCCCGTGGCGATCAGTGCGAAAACTGCACCAAGCAGCTGGACCCGACCGATCTGGTGAACCCGCGCAGCGCCATTTCCGGCGCGACCGATCTTGAGGTACGCGAAACCAAGCACCTGTATCTGCGTCAGTCCGCGATGCGCGACAAGCTGGACAAATGGATCGACAGCAAGACAGATTGGCCGATCCTGACCACCTCGATTGCCAAGAAATGGCTGCATGACGGCGACGGCCTGCGCGACCGGGGCATCACCCGCGACCTTGACTGGGGCGTGCCGGTCAAAAAGGGTGACGCACCCTGGCCCGGCATGGAGGGCAAGGTGTTTTACGTCTGGTTTGACGCCCCCATCGAATACATCTCGGCAACCGCCGAATGGGCTGACGCCAACGGCCTGCCTGATGACGCCTGGCAACGCTGGTGGCGCACCGACAAGGGGGCAGACGATGTGAAATACGTCCAGTTCATGGGCAAGGACAACGTGCCGTTCCATACCCTCAGCTTCCCGGCCACGATCATGGGCTCGGGCGAACCGTGGAAGCTGGTCGATTACATCAAATCTTTCAACTATCTCAACTATGACGGTGGCCAGTTCAGCACGTCGCAAGGACGCGGCGTGTTCATGGATCAGGCGCTGGAAATCCTGCCGTCAGACTATTGGCGCTGGTGGCTGTTAAGCCACGTGCCAGAAAACTCCGACAGCGAATTTACCTGGGATAATTTCCAAGCCAGCGTGAACAAGGATCTGGCCGATGTGCTGGGCAATTTCGTCAGCCGCGTCACCAAATTCTGCCGCGCAAAATTCGGCGAAGTGGTGCCGGATGGCGGCGCTTACGGCCCGGCAGAACAAGCCGTCACGACTGAAATCGCCAACCGCCTGATCGCCTATGAAACCCATATGGGCGCGATTGAGCTGCGCAAGGCCACGGCGGAATTGCGCGCGATCTGGGTTGCAGGCAACGAATACCTGCAATCAGCCGCTCCCTGGGCTGTTTTCAAAACCGACCCCGAAACCGCCGCCGCAACCGTGCGCTTCGCCCTCAACCTGATCCGCCTTTATGCGGTCCTGTCCGAGTCTTTCATTCCGGACGCAACACAGGCAATGCTAGCCGCGATGCAAACCGACGACCGCACATGGCCCGACGATCTTGAGGCGGCCTTATCAACGTTGCAACCGGGTCACGCCTTCAGTGTGCCTGAGGTGCTGTTTGCTAAGATCACGGATGAGGCGCGCGAAGAAATGGAAGCGCGTTTTGCCGGGCAAAAGGGCTGATCGCAGCGCAAACTTGCGCCGCATCCGTCGGCACAGGCCCCTGATAACCATGATTTGAACTGCCTTGGCTGCGAACCGCGTTATGTTTGACCTGACTTAAAACAGTGAGCCACGCCAATGACCCATTTCGCCCGCCGCCAAACCATGCGCCTGTTCGCAAAATTGACCGCCCTGTTATGGCTTGGCATGATCGCCCTGCCAGCCAACGCCCAATCCTGCCCGGAGCTTCCTACTCGGGCCAATGAAAAGGCCACATTGATGGAGGCCGTGCGCCTGGCCCCCGATGCGATCAGTGCGCGCAGATCGGCGCATGAGTTGTGGAAATTCTGGGCCATCGCCCCGGATGATAAAGCCCAGCAGCTGCTGGATCACGGCATGGCCCGGCGCGGATCCTATGATTTTGACGCGGCGAAAACCGCCTTTGATGAACTGATTTCCTACTGCCCGGATTACGCCGAAGGCTACAACCAGCGGGCCTTTATCAAGTTCCGGCGCGAAGATTACGCCGCCGCTGTTGAGGATCTGGAAAAGACGATAGAACTGGCCCCGGATCACATCGCAGCCCTTGCCGGCATGGCCCTGACCCTGGATCGGTTGGGCCGGATCAAAGCCTCACAATCGGTGTTGCGGCAAGCGCTGGCGCTGAACCCCTGGCTGCCGGAACGGGCGATGCTGATCGGTGATGATATCTGAAACGGCGCAACTGGCACGCAGACGCGATCAGTCAAATCCACGCGGGCTGGTCTGCCACCGGCAATTGTCAAACTCATGAAAGGTCAGCAGGGCTTCCGGCTGCTCGGGCCGGGTCAACCGGCTGCATCCTTCAAGCGCCTGATCATCGGCAAAAACCGCAACCACCGCGCGATCCGTGTCGGGATCAACGGCTAGGCAAAGCTGCCCACCCTGATTAACAAGCGCCTTTTTGCGCGCACCTTTCAGGTCATCCACCACCAGCAAAAGCCTCTCGTCGCTGTGGTTCGCAACGCAAACGGTCGCGGCCTGGGCTGGAGGTAATCCAGCCAAAACCGCGCCCGCTGTGATCAGTAAGATGCGCAATCAGTCGGTCGATTCCGTTTCTTCTTCTTCTTCGGCGTTGTCAGCATCGTCCATCGCTGCCGGTGCCTCCGAGAACGTGGCGACATAAGCGACAACATTCTCGCGATCATCCTCTTTCTTCAGCTTCAGAGTCATCTTTGACTTGGCTTTGGAGTCATCCAGAAACTCCTGCAGGAACCCCTTTGGGTCTTCCAGATATTCGACCATCACATCAGCCGTCCAGACTAAACCGGCCTCGCCAGCGGCGATCATGGAGTTGCTGTATTTGAAGTCTTCATAAGTGCCAGCCGTACGTCCGATCACGCCATTCAGAACCGGGCCGGTGCCGTTTTTGGCATCGTCGCCGATCTTGTGGCAGGCCTTGCACTTTTTCCAGGTCTTCTCGCCCTTGTCGATGTCGCCATCGCCGCCGTGGCTGTCAGCAAATGCTGCCGGGGCCAGAAGGGTCGCTACGGCCAACACAGCCAGGTTTTTCAATCCGAAACGCATAAAACGTCCTTTCGTTAACATCACAATTCTTTCCTCTAACTCACAGTGTCATCGGACCCTAGTCCAATCACGTCATGTGACATCTTCTGACACCAAGGTGAAAAGATGTTGCGCGACTGTGACGGGCGATTCTGCCAGTTGTGGCCGAACAAACACAACTCATCGGGATCAGGGAATATGACACATTTACACATCAAATCAACGGCGATCGGTATTATAGCTGCAGCCGTGCTGGGTACGGCGACAACAGCGCAGGATATGGCGCCTTTTGGCAGCGATCATGACGCAGCCTATGCCGCGCAGATCTGGGC
>CAYXXQ010000273.1:0-5013 GCA_964469075.1 uncultured Rhodobacter sp. | reverse complement strand
GAGGCCGCCTGCCCCGGCCCCATGCCCAGCGCCAGCCCGTAAAGCGGCAGGCCAACAAACAGCCCCGCCGCCAGCGCGCCGCTCAGCATTGCCCCCAACATCGCGGTCGGCGAGATCCGCAGCAGCTGAACAAAGGCCAGACGATCCGGCGCGCGATAATCCGGCGCGCCGGAATTGGCCAGCAACATCGGCACCAGCGACACCGAAATCAGGATCGACGTCACCGCAAACAGCAGCACTCCGTCCGGGTCATCCAGCCCGATCAAGGCCGAACCACTGGCCGAGCCAAGCGCCCCGACCACAAAATAGATCGACAGTATCCGCGCCCGCATATCGTTTTCCGACTTGGCGTTCAGCCAGCTTTCCGCGACCACATAAAGCCCCGGATAACAAAACCCCGCCAGCAGCCGCATCAACCACCAACTGGTCGGGTCGCGGGTGACAAGATGCACAATCGCCGCCACCGAACACAGCGAAGCCAGCGCCCCGAAAGCCCGGATATGGCCGACCTTTTCCACCAGTTTCGGGGCGATCACACTGCCAATCAACGCCCCCATCGGATAACCCGCCTGCATCAGGCCAATGGTCACCTCGGTAAACCCCAGCGCCTGGCCGCGAATGGTCAGCAATGTCCCCAGCAACCCGTTGGACACCATCAACAAGAGGATGCCCAAAAACAGGGTCCAGTTATCTTGCAAAGCTTTTGTCATACTTCGCCGCTATCACGGAAAACCACTTCGCGATAGGGGCTAATCTGCCAGGTCAAATAGGCCCGACACGTAGGCAGCAAATGACCGTGCTGGGTTAATTCAGCAACGCCACCGGCTGGTCTTCATCGCGGTAATAATCAAGCGGCGCTTGATCGACGGCAGCGGTCTGGCGCTTAAACTCATAAATCCGTTCCCCGGCCTCAACAGACGAGCACATCACAAGACACTGATACAATTGCCGTGACCCATCATAAATATCGACAAATCCGCGAATATGCGGTGCGGCCTCGGCATCCAGGGAAAACCCGTCTTTCCAAAGCCTTAGGATGGTATGCACATCGTCCCCGACATGCACCCGCAGCCTATTGCGCTGCCGTTCCGCCTGGCTGCGCGCCCGGGCAAGCCCCTGGCGTATTTCTTCCGGTAGATCATAAATCATCACATGCCCCCCAAAGGCCCAAAGCCAATCAGATCGGTTTCAGCGATTCGGGCAAGCGAAGAATGTATAAAATCCGTCAGGTGTTGTGATCTTCCACCAGATCAACCCCGACCACCGGGCGCAACACATGGGGCCTTGCCGGGTCATACAGCGCCGAATCCACAAAATCCTGTGTTTCCGCCATGCCTGGCCCGACAAAGATCAACGCCGTGCGGGTGATCTTCTCGGCCCGCACTTTCTTGCGAATATCCGCAAGCGTGCCACGAATAATCATCTGATCAGGCCAGCCGACCCGGTAAGCCACCACTGCCGGACAATCCGCCCCGTAAAGCGGCACAAGCTGCCGCTCGATCTCGCGCATATTGCGCACCGCCAGATGGATCACCAGCGTCGCGCCACTTCGGCCAAACACCTCCAGCGTCTCCCCGGCAGGCATCGACGTCGACTGCATCGACATCCGCGTCAGAACAAGGCTCTGCGCAATTTCAGGCACGGTCAACTCCTGCCCCATCGCCGCCGCCGCCGCCGCATAGGCCGACACCCCCGGCACAATTTCATAAGCAATGTTATCTGCCTTCAGCCGCCGGATCTGCTCCGCAATCGCGCCATAAAGCGACGGATCACCCGAATGCACCCGCGCCACATCCTGCCCCAGTGCCGTCGCGGCAACGATCTCGCGATGCGTATCATCCAGCGTCATCGCCGCCGTATCCAGCACCCGTGCCCCCTCGGGCGCAAAGGCAACAACCGCCTCAGGCACCAACGACCCGGCAAATAAACACACCGGGCAAGCCTCAACCAATCGCCGTCCCTTGACCGTGATCAAATCCGGATCCCCCGGACCTGCGCCAATAAAATAAACCGTCATCGCCTCACGCCACCCTTGCCATCATTGTTCCGAAAAATACTCAAATGCCGACGCCTCAACTCAGATCGCCATCAATTTTGCGCGCATAGCCCCGCGGCGTATACATCCGTGGCCCCTCGCCCAATTGCGCCAACCGCGAATGGGATGAGCCGACCAGAACCACCGTCAGCATATCGACCTCATCCACTTCTAGATCACACAGCTTGCGATAGCGGATATGTTCCTCGGGCCGCCCCAGCGAACTGGCCAACATCACTGGCGTATCCGCGGGCCGATGCTGCAACAAAATATCCCGCGCTTCGGCCAACAGTGTCCGCCGCCGCTTTGACACCGGATTGTAAAACGCAATCACGAAATCCCCCTCAGCAGCGGCCTTCAGGCGCTTCACTATATCCTCCCGCGGGGTCAGCAGATCACTTAGGGAAATCGCACAAAAATCATGCCCCAAAGGCGCGCCGGCCCGCGCCGCCGCCCCTTGCAAGGCCGACACACCGGGGGTTGAAACCACGTCGATCCGCCGCGCCGCATCCGACACGCCCATCTGATCCGGCCCGCGATCCAGCAGCTCATAAACCAGCGCGCCCATCGCATAAATCCCGGCATCCCCAGAGCAGATCAGCGCCACGTTCTTGCCCTTGCCCGCCTGTTCCAACGCATAGCGGCAACGATCCTCCTCGCCCCCCAGCGGAAAATCCGACCGCGTTTTGCCAAAGGCCAATGGCCCCAGCAGGTCAATATAAAGCCCGTAGCCGACAAGCTCCTCCGCCTCCGCCACTAAGGCCGAGGCTTCAGGCGTCCGCCAGCTATGCTGCCCCGGCCCGATGCCGATGATCGACAGCTTGCCGCGTGGGCGTCCGCCGGGCGCAGTGATCGGCACGGGCGCCATCGCCAAAGCCGCCGTCGCCATCGCCGACTTGATCTTGTGATACCCCAAAATCGCCGCCTCCCCAGCCGCAGCCAGCGCCGCGTTTTCGGCCACGCCATGCGTTCCGACCTCGGCAAACACCACGTCTGACGGGTTTTCCGTGCACGGCGTCAAAACCTCAAGCTCTGCCGCTGTAAACAGGCGCAACGGCACATCCAGACGCGCCGCCAGCGCCAACACCGCCGGTTCATCCGCCTTGAGATCCAACGTGGCAATCGCCGCAAGCGAAGCCGGGGCAATCTCGGCCTCGGCCAGCAATCCCTCGGCCAACTTGATCAACTCCTCCGGCGGGCAATTGCGCGCGCAGCCAACCCCCAGCACCGCCCGTTGCGGATGGAAAACCAGCGTCTTCGGCGTGGTCACAGGCGTAGGTTCCATCGTGCAAATCAAGGTCGCATCCTCGCCGCTGGGCAAATCCGCCAGCCAGGTTGCCTTCATTGCCTGGTCGCCATCGACATGCGCGCCACCACCGTTCAACAGCGCCATCATTGCCGCCTTGGCATTGCCGGGATTGGCCAGAACCCAGCCCGCAGGCGGTTCATCCAGCGCAATCCCCAGCGCCAGATCCCCCGCCGTCGTCACCGCAGCCTTGACCGCCAGCACTTCAGCCACCTGCCGCGCCAGCCGATTGGCCCCGCGATGCCCTCCCAACAGCGGAATGACCGTGCTGCCATCGTCCGGCACCGCAACCACCGGCGGCTCTTTGGTCTTGTCCGCCAGCAAGGGCGCCACCGCCCGGATCAAAATGCCGGCCGCACAAACCCCGATCACCGGCACCCCGGCCGCAAACAATCCGCGCACATGATCCAGCGCATTGGGAAAAAACGCATCCGCCGCATCGACCCGGCCCTCACGGCCATACACCGCCAACTCAAGGCTTGCGGCAATGCGATGGGCCACATCTTCGCCCGCACGCGACAGGCAGATAACAACAGGTTCTAAAGCCACGGATCGGCCCCTTTGGTCAGCAAAATCATTGAAAAGTACGGCGCGTTTTCCGGGGCCTCGCAAAGCGGCATCGACCGCTCGGCGGGCAAACTGGCGCGCTCTATATAAACCGCATGTGGGGTCAAGCCCATCGCGTCAATCAACGCGCGTATCTTTGGCATATGCCGCCCCAGCTTCATGATCGCCACCGCATCCGAGGCCAGTATCCGCACCCTGATCGCGTCGATATCCAAAGGTGCGGGGATCACCGTCAAAACCTCATTGCGCGCCACCAGCGGCAAGCCAAGCCGCGCACTTGACGCCGAGACCGAGGTTACACCCGGCACAACCTCAACCCCATAATCGCCAGCCAACCGCGCCTGCATATACATGAACGAGCCATAAAACAGCGGATCCCCCTCGCACAGCAGCACGACATCCTGCCCCAGATCAAGCGCGTCGCGAATGCGCGCAGCCCCCAGATCATAAGCCGTCTGCGCCGGTTCACGGCTGACCTGCATCGGCACATCAAACGCGATTTCAACCACGTCCTCGCGGAAAAACCCGGCAGCAATGGCGCGGGCAAAACTGTCACCCCCTGCCAGCGTCGGATAAGCAATCACCGCAGCCCCAGAAATCAGCCGATGCGCCTTTAACGTCATCAGTTCCGGATCCCCCGGCCCAAGCCCAACCCCGATCAACTTGCCCTTCATCGCTTCACCAAGGCCCATTGTGTCACCGGCATCAAAGGCCGCCAGCCGGTCAACCGCCCGACCGGTTCGGCCCGCGCGATGTTCAGTTTCACCAAGGATCCGCCATGCGTCTTATGCAATTCCAAAAGCACCGCCTCACTTTCCAGCGTCACCGCATTGGCCACCAGCCGCCCCAACGGACGCAGCGCCTGCCAACAGGTGTCAAACACCGCACGGTTCAACCCGCCACCAATGAAAATCGCGTCCGGCGCATCCAGCCCGACCAGCGCTTCGGGGGCCGTACCATCAATCACCCGCAACCCCGGCACACCCAGCGCCAACGCATTGGCAGCGGCAAAGACCCGCCGCTCGGGCTTGGGCTCGATCCCGACCGCACGCGCATACCTTGCCGCACGCATCCACTCCACCGCGACCGAGCCACAGCCACAGCC
>CAYXXQ010000272.1:301-5044 GCA_964469075.1 uncultured Rhodobacter sp. | reverse complement strand
TGCGCATGGGACCCTCGCCACAACTTGTACACCGGGGCCGTGGCACATCGGACGGATGCTACAATCCTTTGACGGTATCCCGATGAACATCGGGCTGTCGGGCAAGGGCAACGCCAGCCTGCCTGCCGCATTGGTCGAAATGGTCAACGCGGGTGCTTGTGCGCTCAAGCTGCATGAGGATTGGGGCACGACGCCTGCCGCGATTGATTGCTGTTTGTCAGTGGCGGACGACATGGATGTGCAAGTGATGATCCACACCGACACGCTTAATGAGTCCGGTTTTGTCGAACACACCGTCGCGGCCATGAAAGGCCGCACCATTCACGCCTTTCACACTGAGGGCGCGGGCGGTGGCCATGCACCAGACATCATCAAGATCTGCGGGGATGCCAATGTGATCCCATCCTCGACCAACCCAACGCGGCCCTTCACGGTCAACACGTTAGAAGAGCATCTGGACATGCTGATGGTTTGTCACCACCTCGATAAATCCATCCCCGAGGATGTCGCCTTTGCCGAGAGCCGCATCCGCCGCGAGACGATCGCCGCCGAAGATATCCTGCATGATATGGGCGCGTTTTCCATCATCGCGTCGGACAGTCAGGCGATGGGGCGCGTCGGCGAAGTGCTGATCCGCACATGGCAAACTGCGGATAAGATGAAGAAACAGCGCGGCGCGCTGCCGCAAGAAACGGGCGACAACGACAACATACGCGTGCGCCGCTACATTGCGAAATATACGATCAATCCTGCGATTGCCCAAGGGGTTAGCCATGTCATTGGCGACATCAGTGTAGGCAAACGCGCTGATCTGGTGCTGTGGAATCCCGCGTTCTTTGGCGTGAAACCCGAAATGGTGCTGATGGCAGGAAGCATCGTTGTAGCACAAATGGGGGACCCCAATGCCTCCATCCCTACGCCCCAGCCCGTTTATAGCCGCCCGATGTTTGGTGCCTACGGCAGCGCGTTGCGCAATACTTCCGTCAGCTTTGTCTCGGGTGCCGCACAGGCCGCGGGGATCGGCAACACACTTGGCCTTACCAAACAAACCGTTGCTGTGCGCAACACACGCACCATTGGCAAGGCCGACATGATCCTGAACGATGCTCTGCCTCAGATGGAAGTCCATCCCGAGACCTATGAGGTGCGCGCCGATGGTGTCCTACTGACCTGCCAACCCGCCTACGTTCTGCCGATGGCACAACGCTATTTCATGTTCTGAGAGGACGCTATGACACAACTCCCCATCGCCCAGATTCTGCACCGCAAAGGTCATTGGAGCGGCACTGCAACCCTATGCGAGCTTGACTATACCGAGCGGTTTTTGCGCCGCAAACGGCTGTCTATGGTTACAGGTGAGGCGTTCGTTGTTGATCTGGCACAGACGACATCGCTGAATGACGGTGACGCGCTTGAGCTTGATAGCGGGGCAATCGTTCGGATCGCAGCGCGTGCCGAAGATCTATACAAAGTGTCCGGCCCAGACCTTGTGCGGCTGGCGTGGCATGTGGGCAACCGTCATACGCCATGCCAGATCAACGTAGATCATCTGCTCATTCAAGCAGACCCTGTGATTGGCCATATGTTAGAGCATCTGGGGGCGATTGTAGCACCCGTGATGGCAGCGTTTACGCCCGAAGGGGGGGCCTATGGCCACGGCCGCACGCATTCTCACGAGCATGTCGCGACGGCACATGAGCATTAACCGCGATTTTCTGACGCTTGCGCAATGGCTGTCGCCCGCCTTTCCTGTCGGGGCTTTTGCGTATTCGCACGGGTTGGAAACCGTCATTCAAAGCGGAGGGATTGCTACGGCTGAGGCGTTGCAAGATTGGCTGGCCGATGTGCTGGAGCATGGTAGTGGGCGCAATGATTGTATTTTGCTACGTGCTGCATATTGCTGTGCAACCGTTGATGAGTTGGAGGAGGTCAATCGCTTTGCTATCGCAGTTTCCGCCTCTGCCGAGCGTGTGTTCGAAACAACGCTTCAGGGAAGTGCATTTGGCCAGACCACGGCGGCGATCTGGGGCAATGACAAGATCACAGCATGTTATCCTGTTGCGGTAGGCCACGCAGCAGCGCATCAAGGGCTGGACGTTGATCTTACCGCAGCGCTGTACCTGCATGCCTTGGCCAGCAATCTTGTATCTGCGGCTGTGCGCGCAGTTCCGCTGGGCCAAACCCAGGGGCAAAAGGTTCTCGCAGCCTTGCTTCCGCTATGCCACCAGATTGCACAGGATGCCCAAAGTGCCACGCTGGACGATCTGAGCGGCACAGCATTTCTGTCCGACATTGCGGCCATGCAACATGAAACGCTACAACCAAGGATATTCCGCTCATGACCCAACTTAACGGCCCGCTGCGCATTGGTATTGGTGGCCCTGTTGGGGCGGGCAAGACAACGCTCACGGCATGTCTTGCACGTGCGTTGCAACCTGATTTCTCGATCGGGGTGATCACCAATGACATCTATACCCAAGAAGATGCCGAAGCGCTGATGCGGATGCAAATTCTGCCTCAAGACCGCATTATCGGGGTTGAGACAGGTGGATGTCCCCATACTGCAATACGCGAAGATGCATCGATCAATCTGGCGGCTGTGGCCCAGATGCGCGCACGCCACCCTGATCTTGATATCGTGCTGATCGAGAGTGGCGGCGACAATCTTTCCGCGACATTCAGCCCCGAGCTTGCGGATGTGACGATCTACGTGATTGATGTGGCGGCGGGTGAAGACATTCCGCGCAAGGGGGGGCCTGCACTGACAAAATCGGATGTACTGGTGATCAATAAAACTGATTTGGCGCCGCATGTTGGCGCATCATTGGATGTGATGGAACGGGACTGCAAAAAGATGCGTGGTGGACGGCCCTATGTTTTCTGTGCGCTTCGGGAACAGGATGGCGTAAATATGGTGCTGAACCATGTCCTGGACATGGGTGGTCTCGCCAAGTCTAAGAGCCCGATTTAAAACTATTTGAGTGAGTTCAGTGGTGTGTGATTCTGTTCGGTTGTGAAGCTGAATGGAGATCACAATGGCTTGGACTGAACTCACCCGCAGTCAACATGACCGCAAAGGCGTTATATACGCAAGCGATATGAGGGACGCGGAATGGGCGTTGATAGCGCCTTCGATGCCGCCATCGAAGACGACTGGTCGGCCCCGTACGACATGTTTGCGCGACGTGGTCAACGCGCTCCTCTACATTGCAACGACCGGATGCCAATGGCGTATGTTGCCCAACGACTTCCCGCCGATTTCAACGGTTCGGGGCTATTTCTACGCGTGGCGCGATGACGGCTTTGCGGTGCAATTGCTCTAATGAAGGCCTTGTCTGTCAGTCGAACTGTAAATATTCAGATTTCTTCCTGTTCAAAAACCTCGAGCGCAGTATTCAAAGCGTTGATCGCCGACGGAAAACCACCATACAGCGCCATCTGCCAGATCACTTCTGCAATCTCCTTTTGGGTTAATCCCGCTTTACGCCCGCCTGCGATATTAACCATAAGCTGCGGTCTTGTTTGTCCACCCAAGGCGGTTAACGCGGCGATAGTCGCAAGATACCTGTCGCGCAGGGGCAGGCCCGTTCCTGCATACTGGCGGCCATATGCAAAGTCTACGACCCCTTCGGCCATCTGGGGCAGCAAATGCCCGTAGCGCGCGTTCAAGGCGTCTTCCATTCCCGGGTTCAGTTGTTCGGATAGTTCTCGTCCAATGTCTAACGTCGTTTTGGTCATCGTTCATACCTTCTTCGAAATTCGATTTTGATCCGGCGCAATCTATCCGGCCATCTGTCGGTCCGGCGCATCTCGGAACTGACGCACAATGAAGTCAACAAATGCGCGGGTTTTCGGGGCGAGGTTGCGTCGTTGGGCAAACATCACGACGATATCTGTACTGGGCGGCGCATATTCTGGCAAAACGTGAACCAATTCACCAACACGGAACTTTTCTTGGACCATGTAATAGGGCAGTCGCGCTATTCCGACCCCGGCCAGTGTGGCGCGATAGACTACATCTGTACTGTTACCTTCAAAGTTCCCCTGTGCTTCAAAGTCATGCTGATTGACGGGTTCACCGCTGTTCCATGAATTGCGCCTGTTGCTACCAGCCACCCTTAAACAATTATGTTGGGTTAATTCTGCAAACTCTGAGGGCGTGCCACACCGTTCAAGATACGAGGGTCCAGCGCAAAGAACCCTTCGGCTCTGCATAATACGCCGCACCACAACATCGAGGTTCTTGCGCTGTTCGGCAAAGCAGATTGCGACATCAAAACCCTCTCCTTGCAGATCCACCTCACGGTCTTTCAAGTCCAGCGAGACTTGCACCTCCGGGTTTTCTTCCATGAACTTTGGCAGCGCAGGTATCAGCTGGGATTTTCCAAACGCGACTGTGCACGCGATCTTGAGTTTGCCACGTGGAATGCCGTCCATGTTTTGGATCAGCGCCTCGGCTTCTTTGAATTTATCGGCCATCGCTCTGCATTTTTCATAGAAGTCTTGGCCTTCCTGCGTGGGCGAGACGCCAATCCGCGTTCGGTTGAGCAGGCGATAGTGAACTTGATCCTCAAGCAGACCGATCTGCTTGCTGACAGCCGAGGGCGTTTGGCCCATTGATCTTGCGGCAGCAGAAATGCTTCCCTGCTCGACCACCGTTGCGAAGATCAACATCTGCGCGGAAATATCCATTTAACGCTACCAACCTGTTCCAAAACGGAACAGCTCCTATGCCAAAATGCT
>CAYXXQ010000272.1:0-291 GCA_964469075.1 uncultured Rhodobacter sp. | reverse complement strand
GTGCAGCATAAATTCTGCACTGCAGCAAGAGGCGAGAAAATATCATGGCGATAACACGATCAAACAATTGGCTAGATGTCGTATCGGATGCTGGCCGACCATTCTTTCAGCAAAAGCGCAAGGACATGCAGCGTGCATTGGCTAAACGTAAAGTCTACCGCGCCACATTTAATGAGCTTGTGAGGCTCAGTGATCGGGAACTCAGAGATTTGGGTATTCCACGCAGCAACATCAAACGATTGGCGATGGAGGCGGCGTATGACCGTTAATACTCAACCTGCAGAAACAGGT
>CAYXXQ010000271.1:0-5048 GCA_964469075.1 uncultured Rhodobacter sp. | reverse complement strand
TCAAACGAGGCGTTTGAGGCGACCAATGTCGGCGTTCAGCTTGGCAACCGCGACGTCGCGCGGGTGCTGGTGCAACGGGTTGTCGATGCCGCCGAAAAGCTGGGCGTCAAAGGTGTGATCAGCCCGGAATGCGGCCACGCCTATCAGGCGATCCGCTGGGAAGGGCCAAACCTGATCGGTCGGCCTTACAAGTTTGAGGTTATCCATATCATCGAACTGCTCGACCGGCTGCGGGCCGAGGGCAAGCTGAAAACCAAGGGCAAAGATATGGAAAGACTGACCTTTCACGACCCTTGCCAGATCAACCGCCGCGGCGGCATCAACAATGAGCCACGCAATCTGATGCATATGGTGGCCGGCAATTTCGTGGAAACGGATGATGCCGGCGTGATGAACTGGTGCTGCTCTGGCGGCGGCGGGGTTGGCTCCAACGAACGCGCCACTGATCTGCGGTTCAAGGCGTTCAACCGCAAGAAAAAGCAGTTTGAAAAGGTGGCGCCCGACAAGATCGTGACGATGTGCGCTTATTGCCACCACACGCTGGAAGAGCAGCTTGAAGAACATAACATGGAAATCGAAGTTGCCGGATTGACCGAACTGGTCGCCGAATACCTAGATGATGAATAGGGACCGACAGAGATGAGCAAACGACTGGTCGTAGACCCAATTACCCGCATCGAAGGCCATTTGCGCGTTGAGGCGCAGATGCAGGGCAACACCATTGCCGAGGCATATTCGTCAGGCACCATGGTGCGCGGCATTGAAATCATCCTGCGCGGCCGCGACCCGCGCGACGCCTGGGCCTTTGCCCAGCGCATCTGCGGCGTCTGCACGCTGGTGCACGGCATTGCCAGCGTTCGCGCGGTTGAAAATGCGCTCGACATCAATATCCCGCAGAACGCACAACTGATCCGCAACCTGATGATCGCGGCACAATATGTGCATGACCATGTGATGCATTTCTATCATCTGCATGCGCTGGATTGGGTGGATGTGGTGTCAGCGCTGGATGCCGATCCGGCGGCAACCTCGACGCTGGCGCAGTCGATTTCCAACTATCCGAAATCCTCGCCCGGGTATTTTTCCGATGTGAAGAAAAAGCTGAAAACCTTTGTTGAACAGGGCCAGTTGGGGATTTTCGCCAACGGTTATTGGGGACATCCGGGGTATAAACTGCCGCCCGAGGCCAATTTGATGGCGGTGGCGCATTATCTGGACGCGTTGGAATGGCAGCGCGATGTGGTGCAGTTGCACACGATTTTCGGCGGCAAGAACCCGCATCCGAATTTCCTGGTCGGTGGTGTCGCCAGCCCGCTTGATCCCAACAGTGACAGTGCGATCAATATGGCCACGCTTGCGAAAATCTCGGAAGTCATCACCAAGATGGAGGATTTCGTCAACCTTGCTTATCTGCCGGATACGCTAGCGATTGCCAGTTTTTACAAGGACTGGGGCGCGATCGGTGAAGGCGTAGGCAATTTCCTGACCTATGGCGATTTTCCCACCGGCGACACGGATGATGTCAGCAGCTTTCTGGTGCCGCGCGGCGTGATCCTGGATCGCGACTTAAGCACCATTCACGAGATTGACCTGCACGAAGAAAGCCAGATCGAGGAATATGTCGATCACTCCTGGTATAAATACGAGGGCGGGGCCGGCAAGGGCTTGCATCCTTATCAGGGCGAGACGGAGTTTAATTTCACCGGCCCCAACCCGCCTTACGAGCAACTGAATATCGACAAGGGCTATTCCTGGCTGAAGTCGCCGCGCTGGAAGGGCAAACCGATGGAGGTTGGCCCGCTGTCGCGGATGCTGATGATGTATGCCAGCGGCAACGATCAGGCCAAAGATCTGGTCGATATGACCTTGAAAACCTTGGACGTGCCGGTGACGGCGCTGTTTTCCACCCTTGGCCGCACGGCGGCGCGGACGCTTGAAACCAAGATTTATCTTGATTTCATGCGCGGTTGGTACAACCAGTTGGTGGCCAATATCGCGGCGGGCGACTTGTCAACGCATAACGCCGAGAAATGGGATCCGCGCAGCTGGCCGAAAAAGGCCCAAGGGGCCGGGTATATGGAAGCGCCGCGTGGCGCGCTTGGCCACTGGATTGTCATAGAAGACCAGAAAATCGCCAATTATCAAGCGGTTGTGCCAACGACCTGGAATGCCGGACCGCGGGATCACAACGGCATTTCCGGCCCATACGAGGCGGCGTTGAAAGGTCACACCCTTGCCAACCCGGATCAACCGCTGGAAATCCTGCGCACCATCCACAGCTTTGATCCCTGTATCGCCTGTGCCGTGCATATGGTCGGTGAAGATGGCAACGAGATGATGCAGATCAAGGTCAGCTAGGCCCGCACCTGCCACCATAACCCTGCAATCGCGAAAAGAGGGCGTGATGATAAGCAGGCTGGAAGACATCGGCGGAATGATCCGCGTTCGGCTGACGGTTGCGAAAAGCAAGGTGGTGGGCGTGGCCTGCACCTCAACCCGCCCTCTGGATGCGGCCGACGCTTTTATCGGCCTTGACCCTACCGAAGTGGTGGCGCGGATTGGCAGCATATACACCCTTTGCGGGCGGGCACAGTCGGCGGCCAGCCTGGGGGCGTTTGAAGATGCTGCGGGCCTACAAATCACCCCCGCCCAAAGCATCGCGCGCGACATACTGCGGCTGGCGGAAATGCTGACCCAAACTGCAATGCGCCTGTGCCTGCACTGGCCCAAAGCCCTTGGGTTGGAGGCCACACCCGGGATCGTCAGGGGATGCCTTTCGCTTGAGGCAGCCCTTGAGGTTGATATTTTTGGCGGGCCTGACTGGAAGAAAATCGGCGGCGCACCTGTCAGACCGGCATCGACCGGGACGCTGTCTTTGCTGGAAGGTTTGATGCGGCAGATCCGGGATTTGTTTGAACCCGGCGATCTGGCCGACAGCCTGCGGCAGGAACTGGAATGGTATCATCTGGAAGGCTTTGGCGCTTTGTCCTTAAGCGATCCGCTGGAACACGGCGCGTTGATGCGCAAATGGGATCATCCGGCGGTCAGCTGGAAGCGTCGCACGTTTGGCAGCGGACTGGCCACCCGGCTGGAGGCTGGTTTGTGTGAACTGCGCGAAATCGCCGAAGCGATTGTTGAGCTTGAAGCGATGTTGCAATCCGATCCCGGACTGCCCGTCCCTGATTTGCGGCAAGGACGGGGGCAGGCCACGGTTGAAACCGCGCGCGGGCCGCTGACCCACGCGGTTGAGGTGGCAGACAGGCTGATCGCGGCCTACAGCATCACCGCCCCAACGGAGGCCAATTTCGCCCCTGACGGCGTGATCGAACACGGCATTCTGGGGGTAGAGGCCAAAGATCGGATGAAACTGCAACTGGCCGCGCGGCTGCTGGTGTTGGCCGTTGACCCTTGCGTCGCCTATGATGTGAAGATCGAGGATGCATGAAATGGCCCTTGCCGAAGGTATGTTGCAGATCGTCGAAGACACGATGCGCGGGCAATCAGATGGCCGGATCACGGCAGTCTGGCTTGAAATCGGGGAGTTGTCGCATGTTGAACCAAGTGCGATGCAGTTTTGTTTTGAAGCCGTGGTCAAAGGCAGTGTCGCCGATGGCGCGAGGTTGGAAATCGACCGCGTGCCAGGCCAGGCATGGTGCCATGACTGCGCACAAACGGTGCATGTCGCACATCTGATCGCCCCCTGCCCGCTTTGTGGCGGGTTCAAACTGCAAGTGACGGGCGGCGAAGACATGCGCGTCAAAGAAATGGAGATGGCTTAAAATGTGTACGACCTGTGGATGTGGCGGCGCTGAGGCGGTGGTTGAGGGTGAGGCGGGGCATAGCCATTCGCATCATCACACCCACGCCAATCATCACACCCACGCCAATGGCGATCTGGACTTTGGTCAGGGCATTGGCGGGGTGCATGCGCCAGGGCTAAGCCAGGCGCGCATCGTTCAGATCGAACGTGACATCCTGTCAAAGAACGACCACCTGGCCTGGCACAACCGCGATGATCTGACCCGCGCCGGGGTGCTGGCGCTGAACCTTGTCTCCTCGCCCGGGTCTGGCAAGACGACGCTGCTGGCGCGCACGGCGCAGGACATGGCTTCGCGCATGCCGATCGCGGTGATCGAAGGAGATCAGCAGACCAGCCTTGATGCTGATCGCATCCGTGCCACCGGCGCGCGGGCGGTGCAGGTCAATACCGGCAAGGGCTGCCATCTGGATGCTGACATGGTGGGCCGGGCGATCAAGCAGTTGGGCCCCGAAAAGGGCAGCGTGCTGTTCATTGAAAACGTCGGCAATCTGGTCTGCCCTGCCGCCTTTGATCTGGGTGAAGCGGCCAAGGTTGTGATCCTGTCCGTGACTGAGGGCGAAGATAAGCCTTTGAAATACCCCGATATGTTTCGGGCGTCCGATTTGATGATCCTGAACAAATCCGACCTTCTGCCTTATGTGCCGTTTGATGTCGCAACCTCGGTCGACTATGCCCGCCGGGTGAACCCGGATATTGAGGTACTGGAACTCAGCGCCTTGACGGGCGAAGGCCTGCCGGCTTGGTATGACTGGATTGACCGCCGGGCGGCGGCGATCAAGCCCGCCTGAATGGGGGCCGCTGCGATCTCCCTTGAGGTGCCGCCGGATGCGATTGCGACCCGGCTGACCCTGCCGCGCGCGCTGCCTTGCGCGTTCGGCATGGGGGCGTTTTTGAAGGCCAGTCTGTGCCGGATTGACGGGGATCAGGCGCTTTTAAGCTGTGACGCGGGCGATCTTTCAACGCTGGAGGCGGTTGAAACCTATCAGGGTCTTTTGGCTGATATTCAGACGCTTGGGCCGACCCCGGAATGTGTCGGCCATGAGCTGCACCCGGATTTCCAATCAACCCGCATGGCGAACACCCTTGGTTGTGCGGCCCTGCCAGTTCAGCATCATCACGCGCATATCCTGGCCACCCAGTGGGAGCATCACCATCAAGGCCCGGCACTTGGCTTGGCGCTTGACGGGTTTGGGCTGGGGCCTGACAACCAGTCCTGGGGTGGGGAATT
>CAYXXQ010000270.1:0-5050 GCA_964469075.1 uncultured Rhodobacter sp. | reverse complement strand
CCAATAGGTTGCGGTGGTCGTCTTCAAACATCGCGGCTTGTTTGGCATCAATGCCATCGCGTTTGAAGATTTCCTCAAATGCTGCGCGCTCGGGCTTGGGTTTAAAACTTGCATGCTCAACGCCATAAACGGCGTCAAAGATGCCCGACAGGCCACGGGCTTCGGTCACGCGTTCCGCATGCAAGCGCGAGCCGTTGGTGTAGACGATCTTGCGGCCCGGCAGGGATTGAATGCGGGCCCGCAGGGTGTGGTCTTCTTCCAGGTGATCCAGCGATATGTCGTGGACGTGATCCAGATATGGGGCCGGGTCGACGTCATGTTCGCGCATCAGACCGGCCAGCGTGGTGCCGTAGGTTTTCCAGTAATGGTTGCGCAGATGATCTGCGGTGCCGTGATCGACGCCAAGCGAGTCCATCACAAACTGCGTCATCAGCACTTCAATCTGATCAAACAGACGTGCGGATGGCGGGTAGAGCGTGTTGTCCAGGTCAAAGACCCAGGCGGTGACATGCGAAAAGCTTTGTTTAACCATGCTTTGAAGCTAGGGCCATCGTGACGCGGTTTCAATCACTTGATTGCTTGGCCCATCTGGCTGTAGTTTGTGGACAATTGCATACGGGGAGTGACATGGCTGCATCCAAGGAGGCGCAAAAAGACGCCTATGACTTGATTCTGGACGCGATTGATACCGGGCTTTACGGCCCGGGTGATCGGCTGGTCGAAAGCGAGCTGGCGGAGCGTTTTGGCGTGTCCCGTACCCCAATTCGGGAGGCCTTGCAGCGTCTGGAAACCCAATCGATGCTGACGCGGACCGGTCGTAGCCTGATTGTGGCCTCACTTGATCACAATCAACTGGCGGAACTTTATGTGGTGCGGGCTGAACTGGAAGGTTTGGCCGCGCGACTGGCGGCACAGCACGCGACCCCTGAAGAGGTGCGGGTGCTTTATGGTATGGTTGAGCATGACAAAGGGCTTGTGAATGACCCCGGCAAGCTAAGCCGTGCCAATCGGCGGTTTCACAAACAACTGCATCTGGCCAGCCACAACCGCTATTTGATCGACCAGCTTGACCTGGTGCATCGGTCAATGGCGCTTTTGGCGACGACCTCGCTGGCGGCTGATGGTCGTGGCGATATGGCGTTGGAGGAACATAAAGCCATCGTCAGGGCGATTGAAAAGGGCGATGGCGATGCAGCTTGTGACGCCCTGAAACGGCATTTGTCATTCGCTTTTGAGACCCGCCTCAAGATTGACGCGGGCGAGGTTGGCACCAAGCGCTGAGCGTTTGGGTTTTGCCTTGACCCGCTTTTTCACCACATCCGGAGCGCTGTGGCCGTGGCTGGTTTTGTCCCAATTAAACGGCGCCAGCAGCAGTTCATACATCGCTTTGTAAACTGCGATCGACCCAAGGGGCCAATAGGCCGTCATGGTAAAGACCCACGGCATCAGGAACCTTTTGTTTCGGTCGGACGTTGCCAGCAATCCAAGGACGATCAGGATCAATTCTGATGTGATGAAAGTCAGGGCCAGCACATTCCAGGCGAGGGGGGGCAACAAGGTTACAAAACCCGGTTCAAATCCAACCGCGACCAGCCAGATTGACCATGTGAACGGGGCCAGCAAAAAGGTGGCCAGGGTTCCCAGCAACAGGATGTGAAAGGTCAGAAATCCTTTTGGGCCAAGTTCGCGCCACAATGAAATCGGGTGGCGCATATGCGTGATCCAGGTCATCGCATAGCCTTTTAACCAACGGGATCGCTGTTTGACCCATGGCCAGGCACGGCAATTTGCCTCTTCATAGGTGGTTGTTGATTCAAAGGCGCAACGATATCCGGCGCGGGCCAGGCGCATGCCCAAATCGGCGTCTTCAGTCACGTTATGGGCGTCCCATGCGCCCAGTTTCTCCAAGGCTTCGCGGCGAAAAAACACCGTTGTACCGCCAAGTGGAACCGGCAATTTAAGCTTTTCCACCCCATGCAGGACCACTCGAAACCAGATCGCGTATTCGATGGTAAAACAGCGGGACAACCAGTTTTCACGGGGGTTATAGAAATCGAGATAGCCCTGAATACAGGCGACATCGGCTCCGGAGTTTTGGAACTTTGCCACGAAACGATGGATCTGATCGGCTTCGGGCGCGTCTTCGGCGTCGTAAATGCCGATGATCGACCCACGGCAGAAATCCAGTGCAAAATTCATCGCCCGTGGCTTGGTTTTGATGCTGGCGTCCGGCACTTCGATCACCCGCATCCAGACGGGCAGATCGGTTTGTTCAAGGGCTGCCTTGGTCTCCTTATCGCTGGCTTCGATCACCAGGCAAATATCCAGCAACTCCTTGGGATAGTGGGAACTTTCCAGCCGCGACACCAGGGCTGGCAGGATCTTTTCCTCACGGTGCAGCGGCACCAGAACGGACACTGTTGGCAGCTTTCCAATCGGTAGTGATGGTTTGGGGAGGATCCCTGCGCGGGCGTTCAAAACGTTCCTGATCTTGGTGCGCAGTTGCAGTTGAAAGGCAATGATCCGCAGCAGGCTGGTTGTCAGCAGGTTGATCATCACCAGCGCGAACAAGCCCCACATCACCGGCGTTGGAAAGCTGATGGCCAGCAAGGCGGCAAGGCCGACAAATCCCAGCAGCAGGGGCATGCGCATTGGTTTGGCCCAGCTGCGGCAGCTAAACCGGTCAGGGCAGCGGTTGTCGGCGCGGTTTGACAGCAGTTTTTCGTGTGATCGGGTGATCTGGCGATCGATCTGACCGCCGCTTGCCAGCACCATTCCGGCGCTGTGAAAGGCGGCTGGAAGGTCGGGGCGGGCGCGGTCGAATTCGTCCGGGCGCGATGTTGCGATCCAGAGCTTGCCGTTTTGCCCGCGCCAAGGGATCAGGTGATGCTTCAGACAGGTTTCAGCCGGGATTTCCTGCGCGATGCCGGGATCAGGCGGGGTGATTTCCAGATCGACCAACCTGATATTCCATTGGGCGGCCAGCGCTTCCAGCACGTTCTTTTCGCCGACAAGCCCTCGTGTGATCAGCAAATCGCCCAGCCGTACATCCTGGCCAAGTTGTGCCTGCAAAGCGTCGGCGAGCTCGGATTGGCTGAGAAAACCGCGATCACACAGCAGCGCGCCAAGGCGCAGTCCACCGGGCCGTAGGGTCGGGCGGATATCGCTTTCCGAGATGATCTTAAGCTGTGTGTTTTGCTGCATGGCCTGGTTCTGGGATTGCTGATCCCCAAGCTATGCGTGCAAAGTCTTAACCTCGGGTTAAGACGGCATTTGGCCTAACCAACCTTGGCCATCGACGCGACGAAGCGCTCAAACAGATAATAGCTGTCTTGCGGACCCGGGCTGGCCTCAGGGTGTTGCTGGACGGAAAACACCGGGCGATCCTTCATGCGGATGCCGCAGTTGGAGCCATCAAACAGCGACACATGAGTTTCGATCACATCGTCTGGCAGGGATTGCGCATCGACTGCAAACCCATGATTCATTGAGGTAATCTCTACCTTTCCGGTCGATACTTCTTTCACCGGGTGGTTAGCGCCGTGATGGCCGTGGTTCATTTTCAGGGTCTTGCCGCCAAGGGCAAGCGCCAGCATTTGGTGACCAAGGCAAATGCCAAAGATCGGCAGATCGGTGGTGTCAAGGATCTGGCGGATCATCGGCACCGCGTATTCCCCGGTTGCCGCCGGATCGCCGGGGCCGTTGGACAGGAACACGCCGTCGGGATTGTGGGCCAAAACCTCATCCGCGGTGGCGGTGGCCGGCAGCACTGTGACGTCACATCCGGCCGAGGCGAGGCAGCGCAGAATATTACGTTTTGCGCCAAAATCTAGCGCTACGACCTTGTGGCCGGAGGTGGTTCGTTTGGTATAGCCTTCGGGCCAGGCCCAGCGCATTTCGTCCCAGCGATAGGACTGTGCGCAGGTCACGTCCTTGGCCAGATCAAGCCCTTCCAAGCCCGGGAAATCACGGGCCTTTTTGACCAAAGCGGCTAGGTCAAAATCGCCGTCGGGATCATGGGCTATTGCCACATGTGGCGCACCTTGCTGCCGGATGGCGCGGGTCAGGCGGCGGGTGTCAACGCCGCCGATGCCGATCCGGGCGGTACGTGCCAGCCAGCTTGCCAGATCTTCGACATTGCGCCAGTTTGAAGGGGTTGTCGGATCCCATTTCACCACCATGCCCCGAGCGACCGGTTGCGCGGCCTCGTCGTCTTCGGGGGTGGTGCCGGTGTTACCGATATGCGGGAAGGTAAATGTCACGACCTGCCCGGCATAGCTGGGATCGGTCATGATTTCCTGATAGCCGGTCATCGCGGTGTTGAAACAAAGCTCGGCCTGGGCTTCGCCGGTGGCACCGAATCCGTGGCCGAAGAAGGCAGTTCCATCGGCCAGAACGATGCAACCCGTTGGTTTGGCGGGGGATTTTTCAGGATTTGACATGGCGGATTATCGCAGACTCACGCTGGGCTGAATTTGCCGGACCCTAAGACCTTGACACGCTGGGGTCAAGTCCGCAGGAAATTTGAAATGCGGAGCAATTCCAACGCCTTAAACCGACGCGTCGAGGTTGTCACGGCTGATCCGGCAAGGTATTGTAGGCCCTCGGACGACTGGTTTTGAAGCGGGGAAAGGTCTTCAAAATGCGCGATCGTATTAACGATAGCTTAAAGCTGGCAATGAAAGCCAAGGACGCACCGCGTCTGTCGACATTGCGGCTGATCAATGCTGCCATCAAGGATAAGGATATTGCCGCGCGCAGCGAGGGCAATGATACCGGGGTGTCGGATGAGGACATCCTGGCGATCCTGGCGAAGATGATCAAGCAGCGCCATGAATCAGCCACGACCTACGAACAGGCCGGACGGTTGGAGTTGGCCGAAAAGGAACGGGCCGAGGTTTTGGTGATTGAAGAGTTTCTTCCGCGCCAGTTGACCGATGACGAGATTGCAAGTGCTGTCAATGACGTGGTCAGCAAGATCGGGGCAGAGTCGATCCGCGACATGGGCCGGGTGATGGGCGCGCTGAAGGCAGATTATGCCGGTCAGATG
>CAYXXQ010000269.1:0-5072 GCA_964469075.1 uncultured Rhodobacter sp. | reverse complement strand
CGAAGGGTTGGGCCTGGCGAAAACGGCCCTGGATCTAGCTGAGATCAGGTCGCAAACCCACATTTTGATATCGATTGCCGGAGCGATAGGCGCCACCAACCTGCAATATGCGGCCCAACGGCTGAATATGGCGGCCAACCGCCAGGGCCCGGAAGATCTGGAAGATTTGTGTGACGGATGTCTCTCTGGCCTTGCTGCGCTGCAAGGGTTTATACTGGAGGAACAGGCCAAGGCGACCGTGGCGGCCTGACACGTTTCTGACCGGGATCCGCCGATGAGCGCACCGCTACTATTGATCGAGGATATGCCCTCGTTGCAGATGGTTTATGAAGCCGTTTTGCGCAAAGCCGGTTTTTATGTCACTTCGGCAGGCACGGCGGCGGCGGGTCTGGAACGCTTCAAAAGCGACCTTTCGCAAATTGTGCTGCTGGATCTGATGCTGCCGGATCTTTGTGGCCTGCAACTGATGGCGCAACTTCTGAAGATAAACCCGGCGGCGCGGGTCATTGTCATCACAGCAAACGGGTCGATCAACAAGGCGGTCGAAGCGATGCGCGGCGGCGCGTTTGAGTTTCTTGTCAAACCCTTTGACGAAAACCGCCTGATCAATGTCATCGAAAACGCCCAGGCAGAATCCGGGCATATGCCGGTTGGGGCTGTGGATGCGCGCATCGACGATGGCCAGTTTCACGGCTTCATCGGTGCTTCGCCCGTGATGCAGGAGGTTTATCGAAAGGTCCGATCAATCAGCCGGTCGATGGCGACGGTGTTTATTTCCGGCGAAAGTGGCACCGGCAAAGAGGTTTGCGCGCAAGCGGTGCATGAGACTTCGACCCGGGCGCGCGGGCCTTTCGTGCCGCTTAATTGCGGCGCGATTCCGGCGGACTTGCTGGAAAGTGAGGTGTTTGGCCACCTGAAAGGCTCGTTCACCGGTGCGATTGCCGACAAGCAAGGGGCTGCGGACGCGGCAGATGGCGGCACTTTGTTCCTGGACGAAGTTTGCGAAATGGATTTGAACCTTCAAACCAAATTGCTGCGATTTTTGCAAACCTCAACCATTCAACCCGTTGGTTCCGCCACAGCGCGCAAGGTTAATGTCAGGATCATTTGCGCTACAAATCGCGACCCGTTTGAAGAGGTGAAGCGCGGCCGGTTTCGGGAAGACCTGTTTTACCGGCTGCATGTCGTGCCGATCCATCTGGCGGCTTTGCGGGAGCGCGATGAAGACGTGATCCTGATTGCTGAGTATATGTTGAAGGTCTTTGCGGCCGAAGAAGGTCGCCGGTTTGCCGAGATTGACGAAGCTGTCAAAGACCTGTTTCGCAAGCTGCCCTGGCCCGGAAACGTGCGCCAACTGCTGAATGTGCTGCGCAACGTCGTGGTTTTAAACGATGCTGCGCGGATTACGACCACGATGTTGCCGATGGAAATCCTGCATCTCAGCGAGGATGAAATGCTGCCCGAGCCGATTGCCATGCAGGCCAATCGTACCGGCTTTTTTGGCCTCGGCGACATGATCGGCCGCCCCCTTGCCGAAATTGAGCGGATGGTGATCGAAGAAACCATCGCGCAGAACGGCGGCTCAGTTTCGCGGGCGGCCCGGGTGCTGGATGTGTCGCCATCAACCCTTTATCGCAAGCGTGAAACCTGGGAGCGTACGGCCTGACCAGCCGCAAACCCCTAGCAGCGAAATGCCGCCTGCGGGCTGCGACATTTCCCCGGGTTCAGCGCGCGCAGGATTGCATCTTTGAGCCGTCAGGTACAGACTTCTGGTTAATGAACCTCAAAGGATCAGATGATGGACCTTTTATCCGCTGCAAAAGCCGTGCGTGAGAACGCCTATGCACCCTATTCGAAATTCAAGGTCGGGGCGGCCCTGAAAACCCGGTCTGGCGCGATTTTTACCGGTTGCAACGTTGAAAACGCCGCCTATCCGGAAGGCACTTGCGCCGAAGCGGGGGCTGTTGCTGCGATGGCTGCGGCCGGCGAACGTGAATTGGTCGAGGTGGTGGTGATCGCCGACAGCCCGGACCCGATCACGCCTTGTGGCGGTTGCCGTCAGAAGCTGGCGGAATTTGGTGGGGCCGATGCTAGCGTGACTATGGTGTCAACCCGCGGCCCGGTTCTGACAATGACGCTGGGTGATTTATTGCCGGGGGCGTTTACGTCTTCGCAACTGGATCGGCAGTAATATGGACGCCCGCAGTATCATCGCGCACAAACGCGACGGCCAGACCCTAACCGAAGCCGCGTTGATTTGGTTCGCCAACGGCCTGTCCAGTGGTGCCGTTTCCGACAGCCAGGCCGGGGCCTTCGCAATGGCGGTTTTGCTGAACGGCCTGACGGAGGCCGAGCGCGTTGCCCTGACCCTGGCGATGCGTGACAGCGGTGCCGTGCAACAATGGAACTTGCCCGGGCCGGTGCTTGACAAGCATTCCACCGGTGGAATTGGCGACAACGTGTCCCTGATGTTGGCCCCGGCGCTGGCAGTTTGTGGCGCCTATGTGCCGATGATCTCCGGGCGCGGCCTTGGCCATACTGGCGGCACGCTTGACAAACTGGATGCTATTCCCGGCTACAGAACGGTGACGGATGTGGCTGAAATGCGCAAAGTCACGCGTGCGGTTGGCTGCGCGATTGTTGGCGCCTCGGGCGATATCGCGCCTGCTGATAAGCGGCTTTATTCGGTGCGCGATGTCACCTCGACGGTCGAAAGCCTTGATCTGATAACAGCGTCTATCCTGTCCAAAAAGCTGGCGGCGGGGCTTGAAGCATTGGTTTTGGACGTCAAAACCGGCTCTGGCGCGTTTTTGACGGGCCAGGATGAGGCCGAAGAATTGGCCAATTCCCTTGTATCGGTCGCCAATGGCGCAGGCTGCCGGACGGCCGCGCTGATCACGGATATGAACGAACCCTTGGCAAGCTGTGCTGGCAACGGCCTGGAGGTAGCGAATGCTGTCAAGTTCCTGCGCGGTGAGGCAGTGGGTTCCCGGCTTTGGGATGTCACCATCGCGCTGGGGGGGTTGGTATTGGAACTGGCCGGGTTGTGCGAACGCGCCGCTGAAGGTCAGGCGATGATCGCCGCTGCTTTTCAAAACGGCGCCGCTGCCGAGCGCTTTGGCAAAATGGTTTCAGCCCTTGGCGGGCCAGAGGATTTCGTCGAAAAGGCCGAAAGTTATTTGCCGAAAGCCGCCGTGGTTGACGAGGTTGCGGCCCCGGAAACCGGATTTATCAGCCAGATTGACGGCAAGGCTTTGGGGTTTGCTGTTGTTGACTTGGGTGGCGGGCGGCAGCGCCAGGACGACGTTTTGGATTACGCGGTTGGCCTAGATCAACTGGCCGGACTGGGCACGCATGTTGAAAAGGGTGATCCAATTGCGATCATTCATGCCCGCGATAGCGCGGCACTGGACGCTGCCAAATCGGCGATCTTAGCGGCCTATCAGGTCGCGCCGGATGTGCCGGACGCGCATCCGTTGATTGTGAAAAGGATCGGGTAATGGCGCGGGTTTTTCTGACGGTTCTGGACTCTGCCGGCTGCGGAGGCGCGCCTGATGCCGAAGCTTTTGGCGATCTTGGTGCCAACACGCTGGGCCACATCATCCAGGCCTGCGCCGAAGGGCGCGCCGACGAGGGCCGAAAAGGGCCGTTGCACGTGCCAAATCTTGATCGGCTGGGCCTGGGTGTGGCGGTGCGTACGTCAACTGGTATCGAAACCCCCGGCCTGACGGCCGAACCGGTTGGCCGGGGTGGCGCTGCAACCGAGGTGTCGCGGGGCAAAGACACTCCGTCTGGCCATTGGGAAATCGCGGGTTTGCCGGTGCCTTGGGACTGGCACTATTTTCCGCAAACTGTCCCTGCCTTTCCGCAAGCGGTGGTTGACAGGATCTGCGAACTGGCGGGCGTTGACGGCATTTTGGGCAATTGCCACGCTTCGGGCATCCCGATTATTGAGGAACTGGGGCCAGAGCATATGCGCACCGGGCAGCCAATTTGCTACACGTCAGCCGACAGCGTGCTGCAAATCGCCGCCCATGAAGAGGTTTTTGGACTGGAACGTTTGATTAATCTTTGCCGCGATCTGGCGCCTATGCTGCACGAAATGAAGGTGGGCCGTGCAATCGCCCGCCCGTTTATCGGCAGCCCGGAAACCGAGTTTCAGCGCACGCCCAATCGCAAAGATTTCGCGATGGAGCCACCGTTTGACACGCTTTGCGATTTCGTCAGCAGGGCCGGCCGAAAGGTTTACGCGGTCGGTAAAATCTATGACATTTTTTCCGGGCGCGGCATTGGCGATCACTATAAAGGCAAGGGCGATGCGTCGCTGTTTGATCGGTTGGTGACGTTGATGGACAACGCTGAAGATGGCGCGCTGATCTTTTCAAATTTCGTCGAATTTGACACGCTTTATGGCCACCAGCGCGATGTTGCGGGCTATGCTCGGGCGTTGGAATGGTTTGACAGCCGGGTGCCTGAACTGCTGGCGCGGATGCGGCCTGATGATCTGCTGATGTTCACGGCTGATCACGGCAATGATCCGACATTTCCCGGCACGGATCACACCCGCGAACGGATTCCCGTGGTTGTGACGGGGGCGGGGGCCAAGCCGATTGGCCTTTGTGCGTTTGCGGATATTGGTGCCAGTGCGGCGGCCCATCTTGGCGTGCCGTTTGGCCCGGCCGGGCGTAGTTTTCTTTGATCTTGGACGCCGAAGCGTCTAGGGGTAGTCCCAAATCTTAGCCAGTCCGTTTCGGGGGAAATCATGCAAAAACACCTGACCATCGTCGATCATCCATTGGTGCAGCACAAATTGACCCTGATGCGGGAAAAAAGCACGTCAACGGCGGTGTTTCGGCAGTTGTTGCACGAAATTTCGCTGCTGCTGGCCTATGAGATCACCCGCGATCTTCCATTGACGACCCGGTCGATCGACACACCGCTGGTTGAAATGGAGGCGCCGGTTCTTAAGGGCAAGAAGCTTGCGCTGATCTCGATCCTTCGGGCGGGCAATGGTTTGCTGAACGGTGTGTTGGAGCTGATTCCCTCGGCACGGGTTGGATTTGTCGGGCTTT
>CAYXXQ010000268.1:0-5106 GCA_964469075.1 uncultured Rhodobacter sp. | reverse complement strand
TCATTGTCTCACGATACCGCAGTGCAGGGGGTGGGGCAATTTTTAGAGGTGCCCTGATGCAGATCGCGGCCATTTCTGCTGGTGGCGAAGACGCCCTGCGCGCCCGCCCGCTGACCAGCGTCATCACCTGCTCTTTCTCACCGCTGGAATTCAAATTCATGGATACCGAGGTGATTATCCAGGCCGGAAAATACAAAATGCCGCTGCATGCCTGCTCGCTGCCTTCGGCTGGTGGGACGGCCCCTTTGACAACCGCTGGCATGGTGCTAATGGCCAGTGCCGAGATTCTGTCGATGCTGACCATCGCCCATGTGCTGGCCCCCGGAACCCCGGTTATCGCCACGCCCTTGATGTTTACGCTGGACATGAAAACCGGGTCCGCCTTGCAATCTTGTCCTGAAAGCTTGCAAGCCGCCAGCATGGCAATCCAGCTGATGAAACAGGGCTTTGGCCTGCCCGCGCATACCTATGGCTCCGGCTCGGACACGCCGGATGTTGATCACCAGTCGATGGCCGAACGCGCGATGCTTAGTCAGACTATTGCCCTGTCGGGTGCGGACATTCTGGGCGGCATCGGCCAGTTGGAATGCGCCACCGTGTTCAGCCCGGTGCAGGCGGTTTTAGATAACGAGATCGGCGCGATGCTGCGCCGGTTCATGCTGCCACCGGAAATCAGCGACACCTCCCTGAATTGGGAGGAGGTTTCCAACATCCGCACCGGCGGCCATTTCCTTGACAGCACCCATACGCTTGAGCTGTGCCGTGATCAGCATATGCCGGATGTGTTCCTGCGGCAGGGGCGGGACGACTATGAAAAATCAGGCCGCCGCACCGCCTTTGAGGTCGCCCGCGCCAAGGCCCTGGCATTGATCAAAGCCGCCCCCGAAGGCGGGGTTCTAAGCGTGGAACAGAACACTGAAATCGCCCGCGTGGTGGCGGCTGGCGACGCCCATATCGTCGCCAAAAACGCCGCCCCCGGGGCTGTCGATGTGATCTGACGAGGCGTCGAAAATATTTGCATGCGCGGCTTTGCAAAGCTCTTGAAAAGAAGATCGCGCAGGCATAATTTCCAAATCAGAGGCACCGGTGAATCGTCCCAGGCGACAGGTGGGAAATCCCACGCGGGCCTCTTGTCCAGACAAAATTACCGCCCTGATGGCATCCGTCAGGCAACCTTAATTTTCCTTGGCATTCCGCCGGGCGGCATAGGCCGTTTGGCCATTTTTACCAGGAGAAATCAGAATGAAACATGCAACCTCCCCCAAACCAGTGGGCAAACCTTCGACCCCTGGCACCAAAAAACCCGGCGGCAAGAAATAATCCCGTCTCAGTCCTGAACGGGTGATCCCATGTCCAAAAACAGCAAGTCGCACGGCAATAAGGAAGCCAAGAAGCCCAAGCAATTGAAGCCCAAGGTTCTGGCAACCGCAAACAGCCGTGCTGGCAAAGACACGCCAACCGTCGGCGGCAAGAAAATCGTCTGACTGATCGGCGCACCGGCTGGCGGGTTCTGCCTGCCAGCCGGTTTTTTTATCCACGCATGAGAATAGGTCAAACAGACGCGGGCGCACCCCCGACTGACCGCCCCGGCGTCAGCTTCGGCCTAAGCAAAGCCAGCGGATGGGACCGCAGCGTCAGGCGCATGGTGACGTAATCCTCGACCACATGTTCCGCCTCGGTCATATCGGGCAGGGTCACGCCGGGTTCATGGATGCCTTCGCCCTCCAGTGCGCTGGCAAACAGCGGCAACGGATCACTGCCGGTGATCGCCCGGGCCTGCCACTGGGCTTCGCGGCGGGCAAGGCCCAGGGCCGCGAAAGCATCCGCCTCGGCCAGGGTATACAGAAGTTTCGGCGGGGTGCCTGCACGCCGCCAGACATCTTCAACCGTCTGATAGCCATTGCCACGCGCGGCGGTGATCCATGTCGCCTCTTCCTCGCGCATGGCTTTGATCTGCCGAAAGCCAAGCCGCAACGCCAGGCCACCCTTGTTGTCAGGCTCCATCACGTTATCCCAGAATGACGCGTTGATGCAGACCGGCCTGACGGCAACCTTATGCTCACGCGCATCCCGCACGATCTGGGCGGGCGCATAAAACCCCATCGGCTGCGAATTCAGCAACGCACAGGCAAAAATACCGGGGTGGTGTTTCTTGATCCAGGCGCTGGCATAAACCAGCAGGGCAAAGCTGGCGGCATGGCTTTCGGGGAAACCGTATTCGCCAAACCCTTCGATCTGGGAAAAACAGCGTTCCGCAAACTCCATCTCATAACCGTTGTTCAGCATGCCTTTCAGAAACCGGTCGCGAAACAAATGAATGGTGCCGGATTTCTTGAACGTCGCAAGCGCACGGCGCAAACGATCCGCCTCGTCCGGGGTGAAGCCCGCGCCGATGATGGCGATCTGCATCGCCTGTTCCTGAAACAACGGCACCCCCAGCGTCTTGCCCAGCACAGCACCCAGTTCATCCGACGGGAACACCACCTTTTCCTCACCATTGCGCCGTCGGATATAGGGATGCACCATATCGCCCTGAATGGGACCGGGCCGCACGATCGCCACCTCGATCACCAGATCGTAAAAACTGCGCGGTTTCATCCGTGGCAGAAAATTCATCTGCGCCCGGCTTTCGACCTGAAACACCCCAACGCTGTCGGCCACGCACAGCATGTCATAAACCGCCGGGTCTTCGGGCGGCAGGGTTGCCAATGTGTAGTCCTGCCGATGATGCAACCGCATCAGATCAAACGCTTTGCGGATACAGCTCAGCATTCCAAGGCTCAGAACATCGACCTTCAAAATCCCCAGCGCATCAATATCGTCCTTGTCCCAGCAAATGACCGTGCGATCCTCCATACTGGCATTTTCAATCGGGATCAGCTCATCCAGCCGCCCTTCGGTCATGATGAACCCGCCGACATGCTGGGACAGATGGCGTGGAAAACCCCGGATCTGCTGGCACAGGTCCAACACCTGGATCAGCCGCGGATCACGCGGATCAAGGCCGATTTCGCGCAACCGTTCATCCGCCAAGCCATGACCGCCCCAGCCCCAAAGTTGCGAGGAAATGGCCGAGATCGTATCCTCAGACAGCCCCATCACCTTGCCAACCTCGCGAATCGCCCGTTTGCCACGGTAATGGATCACAGTTGCGCACAGCCCGGCGCGATGGCGGCCGTAACGCTCGTAAATGTGTTGGATCACCTCTTCACGGCGCTCATGCTCAAAATCAACGTCGATATCCGGCGGCTCATCCCGGGCTTCGGACACGAAACGCTCAAACACCATCGTGCCGATTTCCGGGGAAACCGAGGTGACGCCAAGGCAATAGCACGTCACCGAATTCGCAGCCGAGCCGCGCCCCTGACACAGGATGCCGCGCGACCGGGCGAAATCGACCACATCATTGACGGTCAGGAAATAGGGCTCATATTTCAGCTTGCCGATCAGCGCCAACTCATGCGCCAGCATCTTTTTCACCCGCTCAGGCGCACCACTGGGATAGCGCCACTTCAGCCCGGCATGGGCCAAACGAGCCAGCCGCCCGGACGGGGTTTCGCCCTTGGAAATCTCGGACGGATACTCATACCGCAGCTCATCCAGCGAAAAAACGCAGCGCGCGGTGATCTCGGCCGTCCGGTGCACCGCGCCCTCAAAACCCTGAAACAGGCGCAGCATCTCAGCCTCGGATCGCAGCCGCTGTTCGGCATTGGTCTGGGCGGCGCGGCCAAGCTGATCCACCCGAACACCGGTGCGAACAGCCGTCAGAACATCGGTCAGTTTACGCCGATGCGCGGCATGCATCACCGGTGCAGCCGAAGCAACAACCGGTATCTTCAAACCCTGCGCCAGACGGCTATGCGCCGCAAACCGGGCCCGGTCCCGACCATCATACCGTGGCGCCAGCAACAGGTTGCACTGGTCAGGAAACCGCGCGATTAATCGACGGGCCAAACGCTCCCAAATCGGCAGGTCCGCTGCCTGATCAGCATCCGTCGGTGGATGCAGCAGCATTTCAAACCCCGCCCCCCAGTCCAGAAGATCGGGCATATGCAGCAGGCATTTCCCCTTTTCCACCCGCTGACGGCCCAGCGACAACAGGCGGCACAACCGCCCCCAGGCAGCCCGGTCGCGCGGCAATAAGGTCACAACCAGCCCTTCCGACAGCACGATCTTGGCCGCCGCCAGCAGGCGCGGCACGTTTTCAACCGCTGCTGAAACTGCCCCGGAAACCAGCCCCTCAGGCAAGGGCGGCCCGATCGGTGCTGCCGCTGCGCGCAGTTTCACCTGCCGCGCCACCTCGCGCAGCTCCACATGCGCCCGCACAATCCCCGCGACCGAATTCGCATCCGCAACCGCCAGCGCGGGCATCCCCATCAATGCCGCCAGTTGCGCATATTCCTCAGCATGCGAGCCGCCGGTCAGAAACGAGAAGTTCGAGGTGATATTAAGTTCAACGAAAGCCATACCTCAATATATTCACGTTTTGTTCTCATGTGGAGTCTCAACCGACCGCCCCACATCTTCTTTCTTTAGGAAATATCCTCGCCGAAGGCCGGAAAAAGCGCAGCTTTGCCCCTGGACGGCGAATTGTCAGGCGACGATTTCGTGAAACTCGCGGATCACCCGCTCATAGGTGTCGCGCTTGAACGGGACGATTCGCGTCAGCAACTCCTCTGGCGGCAGCCAGCACCAGCGGCTGAACTCCTGATGCTCGGTCTCGATATTGATCAAACCGTCTTCGCCCAGAAACCGCATCAGATACCAGCGTTGCTTCTGGCCGCGATACCGGCCTTTCCACAATTTCGGCACCAGATAATGCGGCAAATCATAGGGAATCCAATCCGCCGTTTCCGCCAGAATTTCAACCGCATCCTCGGGAATGCCGGTTTCTTCATAAAGCTCCCGAAGGGCCGCATCGCGCGGGTCTTCGTCCTTTTCAACCCCGCCTTGCGGCATCTGCCAGGCGTCTAAATGGCTGTCCAGCCGCTGACCGGCAAAGATCCGGCCTTCCAGGTTGCAGATCATCATCCCGACACAGGGCCGGTATGGCAAAGCATTGATTTCGTCAGCGTTCATGGCTCAGGTCTTCTTGCTCCTGCCCGG
>CAYXXQ010000267.1:0-5107 GCA_964469075.1 uncultured Rhodobacter sp. | reverse complement strand
AGCGCCTGTTAATCCGGCGGCAGCGTTTCGGTCATTGGGCAGGATAGGTCTGAAAACAGGCGGCACAAAAGGGCGCTTGGGGTTTGGGGCAGGAATTGTTGGGGATCACCCACAGCCTGTCATAATTCTGCCACGATTGCCGGGGCAGGTCGATAAGGTATTGTTATTATTATTATTTAATAGGCCTTAACAAAGGTTAACTGTCGCGTTTTCAGAAACAGCGCCGAGGGATCACCGGGGAAAGGCCCGCGTTGTCAGGGGCGGAAGGTCTAGGTTGATTCGAGAAATCCGCGTCCCTTTAGCAACGCCTCGACCCCCGGCAACTGGCCGCGAAAGGCGCGGTAAAGCTGATCGGCCTCGGCCCGGCCCCCGGCCGAATAGATGTGCCGCGCCAGTTTGTCGGCCATTTCAGGGTCAAACGGGTCGCCGGTTTCTTCAAACGCCGCGAACGCGTCGGCATCCATCACCTCGGACCACATATAACTGTAGTAACCGCTGGAATAGCCGTCGCCCGCGAAGACATGCGCAAAATGCGGGGTGGCGTGGCGCATTTTGATCGCGGCGGGCATGCCAAGATCGGCCAGAACCTGGTCTTGCCGCGCCATTGGATCGGCCGGGGCCGTGCCGAGGTGAAATTCCAGATCAACCAGGGCTGAGGCGGTATACTCGACCGTCGCGAACCCCTGATCGAAATTGCGCGCCGCCAGCAGTCGGTTCAGCACGTCCTGCGGGATCGGCTGGCCGGTTTCAGCATGGGTCGCAAACCGCGTCAGGATTTCCGGCACGGTCAGCCAGTGTTCAAACAACTGGCTGGGCAGTTCAACGAAATCGCGGGCAACACTGGTGCCGGCGATCATCTGGTAGGTGACGTCGGACATCATTGAGTGCAGGGCGTGGCCGAACTCATGAAACAGAGTGTGGGCGTCGTCAAAGGTCAGCAGGCTGGGCTGACCTTTGGGGGCTTTGGCGAAGTTGCAGACATTGACGGTGATCGGGCGGATGTCGCCATCCAGCCGCGACTGGCTGCGAAAGCGAGAGCACCATGCGCCCGAGCGTTTTGACGGGCGGGCGAAGTAATCGCCGATGAACACCGCCAGATGTTTGCCGTCTTTCAAGACCTCCCAGGCACGGGCGTCCTTGTGATAAAGCGGCGCGGCCAGCGGGCGGAATTCCAGGCCAAACAAACGATTTGCGACGTCAAACTGGGCTTCGATCATCCGGTCGAGCTGGAAATAAGGTTTCAACTCTGCCTCGTTGAGGGCGTGTTCGGCGAGACGGCGTTTTTCGGCGTAGTGGCGCCAATCCCACGGCGCGAGATCGCCATTGATGCCCTCGGCCTGCATCATGGTTGTCAGGATGTCTGCATCCGCCTCGGCCTGGGCTTTGGCGGGTTGCCAGACGGCCATCAGCAGGTCGCGCACCTTTTCGGGGGTTTTGGCCATTTCCGGTTCAAGTTTGTAATCGGCAAAGCTGTCATAGCCCAAAAGTTGTGCACGTTCCTGGCGTAGTTTCAGGGTTTCGGTGACCAATGCGCGGTTGTCGGTTTCGCCGCCGTTTTCGCCGCGCGCACCCCAAGCTTTGAACGCGATTTCGCGCAGGTCGCGGCGGGTTGAAAACTGCAAAAACGGCACGATGAGAGAGCGCGACAACGTGATCACATAGCCGTCTTTGCCGCGCTCAGACGCGGCTTCGGCGGCGGCGTCGATCAGGAATTGCGGCAGACCGTCCAGATCGTCAGCGGTCAGCGGTAAAAACCAGTCGCGCTCATCAGCCAGCAGGTTTTGGGTGAACGCGGTGCCCAGCACGGCCAGACGCTCGGTGACCTGCGCCAGACGTTGACGATCCGACCCTTTCAGGGCGGCCCCAGCGCGGATGAACATGCGGTGGTAAAGCTCAAGCACGCGGTCCTGTTCCGGGGTCAGGCCCAGGTTGGTGTGGTCGTCGTAGAGGGTTTTCACCCGGTCAAACAGCGCTGCGTTCATCATGGTTTCAGACTGAAAGGCCGCGAATTTTGGCGACAGATCGCGTTGCAGCGCCTCAAGCGTGCGGTTTGAATCCGATCCCGTCAGGTTGAAAAACACGCCTGCGACCTTGTCCATCAGGGTATCTGCACGCTCCAGACCTTCGATCGTGTTGGCGAAGGTCGGGGTGGCCGGGTCGTCGGCGATCTTGGTGATGGCGGCGCGCGATTGCGTGAAGGCTGCATCAAAGGCGGGGGCGAAATCCTGATCGGTGATCTGGTCAAACGGCGGCAGGGCGAATTCGGTGGTCCAGGGGGTCAGGAAGGGGTTCATCGGGTCTCCGGGGGCGTTGAGCGGCTTTGGGGTAATGTCGGGATTTTGTGGGCGGGTTACAACCTGCAATCCGGCGGCAATCTCGCTTGAGACGGGCCGCAAACTGCAAGGCTGACCCAGCCATGTCGTTTTCGCGCGCGGCGCGGTCGACTCTCCCTAGGCGCGGGCGGCGTTTTGCTGCAACTTACCGGCAATTCTATCCTGTCGGAGATTTGGGACATGAAAACGCATGTAAAAGCCTGTGTCGTGGGCGGCGGCGCTGTTGGCGCGGGGATCGCTTATCATCTGGCCAAGGCCGGCTGGGAAGATGTTGTCCTGCTGGAGCGGGATGAGTTGACCTCGGGGTCCACCTGGCACGCGGCCGGGCTGCTGCCCTTGTTCAACATGTCTTATGCGACGACGCATATTCATGACTATTCGGTCAAATTCTACAAACAGCTAGAGGCGGAAACCGGGCTGAATGCCGGCTTCTCGGTCGTGGGCAATCTGCGGATGGCCCAGACCAAGGCGCGGATGGATGAGTACATGTTATATGGCGCCACGGCGGAAACCGTTGGCATCCCGTTTGAACAACTGACGCCCGCCCAGATCAAGGAACGCTGGCCATTGATCCGCACCGATGATCTGGAAGGCGCGATTTACCATCCCACGGACGGCTATATCAATCCGGCCGATGTCACCCAGGCGATGGCCAAGGGCGCGCGCCAACACGGGGTTGAGATTTATCGCAAGATGCAGGTCGACAGCTATTTCTGGACCGGCAGCGAATGGATCGTGCGCGGCACCGTGATGGTGGAAAAGGGCGGCAATTTGATCGCGGGCGAGGAAAAGTTTGAGATCCACGCCGAACATGTTGTCACCGCCACCGGCAACCACGCCCAGCGGACGGCACGCCAGCTTGGCATCAATATCCCGGCGATCCCGGTTGAGCATCAGTTCATCGTCATGGATCAGGATCCGGCACTGGTGGAATGGCGCAAGACCCATCCCGAACATCCGGTGATCCGCGATGCCGATGCGCAATCTTATGTGCGCGAAGAACGCGGCGGCTGGATCCTTGGGGTTTACGAGAAAAACGCCCCGGCACGGTTTGAATATGGGGTGCCCGACAGTTTCCGGGCCGATCTGTTCCAACTGGACCTGGAGCGGATTGAAGAGCAATATATGGCGATGATCCACCGGGTGCCGTCCTGTGAAGCCTCGGGCCTGAAGGATGATTTCAACGGCCCGATCTGTTACACGCCGGACGGCAATCCGCTGGTTGGCCCGGCACCGGGTTTGCGCAACATGTGGCTTGCTGAAGGGTTCTCCTTTGGCATCACGGCGGCGGGTGGCACCGGGTATTATATGGCGCAGATGATGGTTGAGGGCGAGGCCGAGATCGACATGGCCAGCCTTGATCCCAAACGCTACGGCAGCTGGATGACGACCGAATATGCAGCCCGCAAGAACGAAGAATGTTACGAGCACGTCTATATCCTGCACCACCCGGACGAAGAACGCGCGGCCGCAAGGCCCCTGCGCACCGCCCCGGCCTATGACCGGCAAAAAGCGGCGGGGGCGCAGTTTGGGCAAGTAAACGGCTGGGAGCGCCCGAATTACTATGCACCGCTTGGATTTGACGACCATGCCGCGCGGTCTTTCCGGCGCGGTGGCTGGTGGCAATATGCGGTGGATGAAGCCAAGGCGATCCGCGACGGCGTCGGCCTGATTGATGCGACAGCGTTTACCAAGCACATGGTGAAGGGGCCGGGGGCGACGCAGTTCCTTGACTGGTTCACCTGCAACAAGCTGCCGAAAGTGGGGCGGATCAATCTGACCTACGCGCTGACCGGGGCTGGCACCACGCGCACCGAATACACCATCGTTCGCAAGGCCGAGAGCGAGTATTACTTGGTTTCTGCCGGGGCCTGGACAGACTATGACGCCGATTTCCTGCGCAAGGCCGCCGAAGATAAGATGGCCGAGTTCGGCTATATCGAGATCCAGAACGTGACAACCCAGATGGGGGTGTTCGCGATAGCCGGGCCGAAATCCCGCGCGGTTCTGAACAAGGTCGTGAAGGATGCGGATCCGGCGACGGTTCTGTCCAACAAGCGGTTCCCGTGGCTGACGGCCAAGCCCCTCGAACTGGGCATGTGCCCGGTCAATGCCATTCGCGTGGCCTATACCGGCGAGTTGGGTTGGGAGTTGCATCACCCGATCGAGATGCAGAATTACCTGTTTGATCTGTTGGTTGAGGCCGGGGAAGAACACAGCATGAAATTGGTCGGGGCGCGGGCACAGAACTGGCTTAGGCAGGAAAAATCCTATCGCGCCTTTGGCAACGAGCTTGGCCGCGACGCCACCCCGCTTGAGGCCGATTTGCCGCGGTTCGTTGATTTTTCCAAGGATTTCCACGGCAAAGAGGCGATGGAAGCCAAGGGCATCCGGTCAAAATGTGTGACCCTGCTGATCGACGGGCCTGCGGATGCTGATCCCTGGGGCCGCGAGGCGCTTTATGATGGCGACACCAAAGTCGGGCGGCTGACTTCGGGCGGGTATTCGGTGCATTTCGGCAAATCCATCGGCCTTGGCTATCTGCCAGAGGCGCTGGCGGTGCTGGGGCAGAAACTGAAGGTCCGGATGCTGAACGAATTGTGGGATGCCGAAGTGGTTGTGGACAGCCCTTATGACAGTAAAAACGCCAATATCCGGCTGGATGGGTAATGCGACAGGCCGGGGCGCGATCTGTCCCGGCCTTTGCCGCAGGGCGGAAGTAACAGCGCGATTCCCAAGGGTGTGGTTTTGTGGCAGGCTGGATTTCAGGCGTT
>CAYXXQ010000266.1:0-5150 GCA_964469075.1 uncultured Rhodobacter sp. | reverse complement strand
CGGTCAGGTCGGAGGCCAAAAACCGATAGTCAAGTACGCTGCCGATCAGCCCGGGATCCTGGGCCACGGTTTCCGCCAACTCAAACGCAGCACCGGAGGAAACGATGTCATTAAGGTCACGTTTGTTCTGGCGGCCTTTGACGGTTGGAAACTGTTCCCGCAGGGTCGACTTGGTGACGCCAGCGAAGTTTGCCCGCAGGATCACCTTGTAATCATTGGTGTTTTCAGGATCAATCGCATCCGCTTCCAGCGCTACCGGCAGGGTGATATAGCTTTCGGTTAGCGCGCCGGATGCTTTACTAACAACCGACCACATCAACGCCACCAGTGCGAGGGCCGCCAGGCTGATCGCGGCAACGCCATAAGCGCGCAGGCGAAATTCGGCCCGTTTGCGGCGCTTCAGCCGCGCTAGCGTCGGGGCAGAAGCATAATACGCCTTGCTGTCGTTCACCTGAACCATTTTAGCGCCCCTCAATCATAGGCTTCGCGGTATTTGCGCACCAGACGCAGCGCAAACACGTTCATCAAAAGCGTCATGCAAAACAGCGTGAAGCCAAGGGTAAAGGCCGGCCCGGCGGCGGTGGCGGCATCGGTGTCACCCGTGATCAGCATGACGATCTGCACCGTAACGGTGGTTACGGCCTCCAGCGGATTGAAGGTCAGATTGGCCCCCTGCCCGGCGGCCATAACCACGATCATGGTTTCGCCAATTGCCCGGGAAATACCCAACAGAACCGCCGAAACGATGCCCGGCAAGGCAGCGGGCAAAACCACCTGGCGGATGGTTTCCGCCTTGGTCGCACCCAACCCGTAAGAACCGTCGCGCAGCGCCTGCGGCACCGCGCTGATCACGTCGTCCGACAGGGACGAAATGAACGGAATGATCATGATCCCCATCACCAGCCCCGCCGCCAATGCGCTTTCGGAGGCTATCGACAAGCCGACGGTATCGCCAAACCCACGCAACGCCGGGGCGATTGTGATTGCGGCAAAAAACCCGTAAACCACGGTCGGAATGCCCGCCAGCAATTCAAGCATCGGCTTGGCCCAGGCACGCACCCTGGTGGAGGCGAAGTCCGACAGGTAAATCGCGCTGAACAGGCCCACCGGTACCGCCACCAACATGGCAATCAGGGTGATCATGAACGTGCCCAGAAACAGCGGCACGGCACCAACCTTGTTGGCGTCCATCGCCCCGGATTGCACGCCTGAAAGCGGGCTCCAGGTGGTGCCAAACAGGTATTTGTCGATCCGCCAGCCAATTGACGAAAAGAAGTTGATCGTTTCAAACACCAGCGACAGCACAATGCCAATGGTCGTCAGGATGGCAATCGTCGCCGAGGCCAGCAACAGATATTGAATGTAGCTTTCTGCCCGGTTGCGCGCCCGCAAATCCTTGGTGATCCGGCCCAGGTTCAGCCCGCCTATTGCTGCGGCTGTCGCCAGGGCGACAAGGATCGTGCCAACCACCCTGAGGCTGTTCAGCCATTGGAAATCTGCCGCGATCTGGCTGCGTAGCTCGCCAGTTTTTGAAGATATCCGACCCTCGGCAATCGCCTTGGCATCAGAGAGGATCAACTGGGCCTGGATCTCGGCAATATCGGGTTGGGCTGCGGATATCCTTGCCAACAAGGCCTGATCCACGATGTAGTGAAGGGCGGTTGCGCCGAAAAGTAGGATCAGCCAGCCGATCACCACGACGCGCAGAAAAACATAAAGCCCGTGATAGGCCGGGCGCGAATGCAGGCTTGCCGGATCGCCCGCAGCCAGGGTTCGGGCGCGCCCGCGGGCCAGGCCAAGAAACAGCGCGGCCAGGGCCAGGACTGCCAAAAACGCGATCGTCATGTGCTTCAGCCCCTTATGCGGCCCAGGATGTCAGGCCGTGTTGCGACCCTGCCCCCCAGCCGGTTGAAACAGTCCGGGCGGGGGCGTGTGTTACCCCCGCCGCCTTATTGCATCGGCAAGTTATTTCAAGTCTTCGCCGGTCATTTTTTCCAGGTTTTCAACCCGCGCCCTGACGTCTTCATGCAAGTCTTCGTTCAACGGAATCAGGCCCTTGTCAACCAGGTATCCGTCTTCGCCTGAAGCCGCGTCTGACATGAACTCAACCGCGTATTCCTGAATGCCTGGCACAACCCCGACATGGGCCTGCTTGAGGTAAAAGAACATTGAGCGCGACACCGGGTAATCGCCGTCAGCAATCGCGTCAAACGTCGGCTCGACCCCATCGACGATGGCGCCTTGCAGTTTGTTGCTGTTTTGATCAAGGAAGGAAAACCCGAAAACGCCCAGGGCTTTGGGGTTGGCATCCAGTTTTGACACGATCAGGTTGTCGTTTTCACCGGCTTCAACAAACGCGCCGTCTTCACGGATATGCGCACCGGATTTCTTGCAATCCTCACCACCAGCGGCCTCGCAGCCCGCCTGCATCACCAGTTCTTCAAACGCATCACGGGTGCCGGATGACGGCGGCGGGCCCAAAACCTCGATCGCGATATCGGGCAAGGACGGGTCAACATCCGACCATTTCGCGGGCTTCTTGCCGTTGGCGGCCAGGGCTTTCCACAGCTGGGCCAGGGTCAGATCAAACTGAATGCCGGATTTGGCATTGGCGACCACAATCCCGTCAAATCCGATCACAACCTCGGTGATGTCAGTCACGCCGTTTTCCTGACACAGGGTCCATTCCGTGGCTTTCATCCGGCGCGAGGAATTGGTGATGTCAGGATGTTCTGTGCCGACGCCGCTGCAAAACAGCTTTAGGCCGCCGCCTGACCCTGTAGATTCAACAACCGGGGTGTTGAAATCGGTGGTTTTGCCAAACTGCTCGGCCACGGTGGTTGAAAACGGGAAGACGGTGGACGAGCCGACGATGCGGATCTGATCGCGGGCAACGGCGCCTGAGGCGGCCCCCAAAGCGGCGGTAAGTGTCAAAGCTGTCAGGCAGGTTTTGGCCAATGACATCGGTATTCTCCTGAGTTAGTTTTCATGCACCCGATCCCGAAAGACCGTTGCTAAGGCTATGATTAAGCCCGGCTTGTTTAAGCTTTATGACGGTTTTGTAACGGTTATATGACATAGCGCAATCCGACCCTCGGGTTTTTCGTGCGCAAGCGTTAAGTCACTGGCAATATGACAGAAAAAACGCTGCCTTGGCCCGGAGTGCTGTCTATTAAAAGCCGCCCACGATGGCGGTTGATGATATGTTTAACAATCGCAAGGCCCAGTCCGGTGCCCCCCAATGCCCGCGACCGGTGATCGTCGACGCGATAGAATCGCTCGGTCAGGCGCGGCAGATGTGTGGCGGTGATCCCCGGCCCCTGATCCCTGACATCAATCCTAAGGCAGGACCCGCGAATGCCGGCCATACGCTCAACCGTCGAAAGATGAATCGAGACCGTACCAGCCCCGCCATATTTGATGGCGTTTTCCACAAGGTTCTGGAACACTTGGATCAATTGATCGGCATCCCCCGGCAGCGAGTGTTCGGCGCTGGCGGTATCAAGATCCAGTACGACGCCGCCCTTTTCCGCCGCCGGTGTCAAAGTTTGCAGCACCGAGCGCAGCAGTTGAACAAGGTTAACAGGTTCGGTCGGGCGCAGCCGTTCATCGGCCTCAACTCGCGACAGCGACAGCAAATCGTCAATCAGCCGTTTCATCCGATCCGCCTCGGTCGCCATGATATCAAGAAAACTGGCGCGCGCTGCCGGGTCGTTAGCGGCTGTCCCTTGCATGGTTTCAATGAACCCCGACAAGGCCGTCAGAGGTGAGCGGAGCTCATGGCTGACATTGGCGACAAACTCACTGCGGATCCGGTCGGCTTGCCCGACGAGGGTGATATCGACAAAAGACAGCAGCGCGCCTGACAGCCCGGTTTCGGCAGCTTCAAGTGGCTGGGCGACAACCCTGTAGGTGATGTCGACCGCTTGGCGGGCCACATACTCGGCCTCACAAACCGCGGTGTCGGTCAGAACCTTTTGCACGCAATCCAGCACATCTGGCTGGCGGATCAGCGACAACAAATGCCGACCTGCAAGTCCCGTATCAGACCCAGTTTCAGACCCCGCTTCAAGCAGGGTTTCGGCGGCGCGATTGGCCAGTATCACCCGCTGTTGGCGACTTAAGATCAACACAGGATCGGGAAACTTGTTCAGTATGGCGGCAAACTGACTGATCTCCATCGCTGATCTCCGTCCTTTGGCCAACTGAATTTGCGGCGTTTTCGCCCCGGCATTAGGGCCTTTCTAGCGGTCGCGCGGGCATTGTAAACCGACCCGGCCGGGGTCAGATCCGGATATCTGCGGCAAATCACCGGATTATGACGCCAATACTGGTGGTTTTTCTGCCGCAAAGTCATAAAGGTAAAGATTTGGTAGGGTTTTGTTTACTTTTGTTGTTTACACGTCAGACGCGTGGCGGATAAATTGGTTTCACCTAATAGGAAAAAAATACGGCGACTTATCGAGACTTCCCAGTAACTGAATACCTGTACCAGAATAATCGCCCTTACGGGGACGAATGCATATGATCATCAACCATGACTTTGGGTTGACCGACCGAAAAGAAAAAACCCAGCGGCAGACAGGCCTGCCACCGGGACAACACTCCAGCAGTTTGATCATGGTGGGCTTTGACAGCCCGCAAGCGATCAGTGACGACGCGATCTGGCCCGAACGGGCGGTGCATATCGCAGCATCGCGGTTTTTGGCGCTGTCTTGGCAGGATTTTGCCAAACTGGCCCCAAATCTGATCATGTCACCGCTGGTTGCCGGGCCTTATGACGCGCTGGATATTGCCAGCTATCTGACGGTTGCGGGATATCAGGGGGCTTATCAAGCCGTGGTGCGGCGTTTGCCTAACACCCGTCTGGTGGAACGCGAAATCGCGCTGGCTTGCGCGGGCCTGAACTTCAGCATTGTGCAAACGGCCCGCTAAGACCGGACCTCAGGCCTTTGCGGCTGCCGCTATGGCGGTCGTGAATTCAGACACCAGCTGATCAATCGCTTCGATCCCGACTGAAACGCGGAAGAACCCTTCGGTGATCCCGAGGGCCGCGCGCCCTTCTGCGGTCAGCGCACGATGCGAAGACGAGGCGGGGTGCGACAGCGTCGTGCCGATATCCCCAAGCGTCGGGGCAAAGGCGATATGCG
>CAYXXQ010000265.1:1323-5167 GCA_964469075.1 uncultured Rhodobacter sp. | reverse complement strand
GACTGCGGCCTTGATCCGCTGATCGCGCTGCAAATGGCGACGATCAACACCGCCTGTCATTTCGGGTTGGAGCGTGAGCTTGGCTCAATCACGCCGGGGCGGCGCGCCGATGTGATCCTGACCGACGATCTGAAAACCCTGCCGATCAACCGGGTGATCGCGCGCGGTAAAACCGTGGCGATGGATGGGGTTTTGATGGTCGCGGCTGACAAGTTTGACTGGCCGGAAAAGGCGCGCCAAACCGTCAATATGGGGGCCGACAAGCAGGCGTCAGATTTTGAAATCCATGCGCCGGACGGGGCCAATACTGCCCGCGTCAAGGTGATCGGGGTGGTTGAAAACCAGGCCCCGACCAAAGCGCTGAAGGCGGAGCTTGAGGTTCGCGATGGGCTGGTGATCGGCGATCAGGCCAAGGACGTCTGCCAGATCGCGCTGGTTGAACGCCACCGCGCCACAGGCTCTGTCACCAACGCTTTTGTGTCGGGATTTGCCTATAAGGGCGATTGCGCGGTTGCATCGACCGTGGCGCATGACAGCCACCACATGATCGTCGTCGGCACCTCCCGCGAGGATATGGCGCTGGCGGCCAACCGGCTGGCCGAGGTTGGCGGCGGTGTCACCGTGTTCAAGGATGGCAGGGAACTGGCGCTGGTGCGTCTGCCGATTGCCGGGCTGATGTCGGACGCCCCCGCCGAAGAGGTTGCGGCGGCCGCTGACAAGATGGTCGCGGCGATGGCCGAATGTGGCGCGACGATCAATAACGGCTATATGCAGCATTCGCTTTTGGCGCTGGTGGTGATCCCTGAATTGCGGATCTCCGATGTCGGGCTGATTGATGTCACGACCTTCCAGAAGGTCAGTCTGTTTGACGAGGTGGACCCATGAGGACCGATGACAACACCCTGCCGCTTGACCTGCCCCCTTTCTGGGAGGCAGAGGAATTCACCACCGCCGAAAGTGCTGTCGAACGTCTGAAACTGATCTATGCTGAGGCCACGGGCTTTCTGCGGGCTGAGTTTCTGGCGACCTTGAAAGGCCGCAAGCCCGCCGCGCGGTATCGGGCGTTTTACCCGGAAATCCGGTTGACCACGACCAGTTTTGCCCATGTCGACAGCCGCCTGTCTTTTGGCCATGTGGCTGAACCCGGCAGCTATTCCACCACCATCACCCGGCCCGATCTGTTTGAATATTACCTGACGCAACAGATCAAACTACTGCTGGACAATCACAATGTGCCGATCAAGGTCGGCTCGTCCGACACGCCGATCCCGGTGCATTTCGCGCTGCTGGATGATACCGAAATTTCCCCTCAGAACGGCGGCGGGTTTGATTTTCCGCTGCGGGATATTTTCGATGTGCCGGATCTGAGCACCACAAATGATCAAATCGTTAACGGCTTTTTGAAGCCCGACAGTTTGGGCGCGGCCCCGCTGGCACCGTTTACGGCCCAGCGGATTGACTATTCGCTGGCTCGCCTGTCGCATTATACCGCCACCGATCCTGAGCATTTTCAGAACCATGTTCTGTTCACCAACTACAAGTTCTATGTGGATGAGTTTGCGCGTTTTGCCGAAGCGGCGCTGGCGGACCCGACCTCGGGCTATACTGCCTTTGTCAGCCCCGGCAATGTCATCGCGCGGCCTGGTGACACGATCACCGAAAACGGGCTGACGCCGCAAATGCCGGCCTTTCATCTGAAGCGCAAAGGCGGGGCCGGGATCACGCTGGTGAATATCGGCGTCGGGCCTTCCAATGCCAAGACCGCGACCGATCATATCGCCGTTCTCAGGCCGCATGCCTGGCTGATGCTGGGGCATTGTGCGGGCCTTCGCAATTCGCAAAGTCTGGGGGATTTCGTGCTGGCGCATGCTTACTTGCGCGAAGACCATGTGCTGGACGACGACCTGCCGTTGTGGGTGCCGATCCCACCGCTGGCAGAAATCCAGATCGCGCTGGAAAACGCCGTCGCCGAAGTGACGCAGTTTTCGGGCTATGAGCTGAAACGCATCATGCGCACCGGCACAGTCGCCACAATCGACAACCGCAATTGGGAGCTGCGTGATCAATCCGGCCCGGTCAAACGCCTTAGCCAGTCGCGCGCCATCGCGCTGGACATGGAAAGCGCGACGATTGCTGCCAATGGTTTTCGCTTTCGCGTGCCTTACGGGACGTTGTTATGCGTCAGCGACAAACCCCTGCACGGGGAGTTGAAATTGCCCGGCATGGCGACCGAATTTTACCGCACCCAGGTTACAAAACACCTGCAAATCGGGATTCGGGCGTTGGAATCCCTGCGCGACATGCCACTGGAACGGCTGCATTCACGCAAATTGCGCAGCTTTGAGGAAACGGCTTTCCTGTAGAGGGGCCTGATTTCCATCTGAAATCCCATAAAACAGGCGAAAAGCCAGGTAATCTTGCACACAAATCATTGAGTTGCCCCGCAGTATCTAGTTAAATGCCGCCAATGACCCGCAAGGGATCGTATAACAACACAGGAAAAGAACCATGAACAAACCATTGACCAAGACCCAGCTTGTTGCCGCATTGGCCGAAGCAACCGGCAGCGACAAGGTAGCAGCAAACCGGTGTCTGGAAGCGTTGACCGACATCGTGTCAAAAGAGGTTGCCGCTGGCGGTGCCGTAACCCTGCCGGGTCTCGGCAAGTTCATGTGCCGCGACCGTCCGGCCCGTATGGTGCGCAACCCTGCCACTGGCGAACAAATGGCAAAAGACGCTGACCGCGTGGTGAAAGTCACCATCGCCAAAGCGCTGAAAGACGTGATTAACGGCTAAACCCGCCGGGGACGTTCAAATACGTTTAGGGCTTCAAGCCCGCAATAAAATTCGATTAAGGTCGCCTTGTGGAACACCCCAGGGCGGCCTTTTCGTATTTCAAGGGATCAAGGTTTGGATATTAAGTCAGCCATCATGGGCGTGGCCTTTGTCATCATGTGGAGCAGCGCGTTCTCGTCCGCCCGCATCATCGTGCAGGACGCACCGCCGATGTCGTCGCTGTCGCTGCGGTTTCTGATCTCGGGCCTGATCGCCATCGCTTTGGCCCGCGCGATGGGCCAATCCATGCGCCTGACCCGCGCCCAATGGACCAGCACGGTGGTGTTTGGCATCTGCCAGAACGCGCTTTATTTGGGCCTGTTTTTTGTCGCGATGCAATGGATCGAGGCCGGATTGGCCGCGATCATCGCCAGTTCAATGCCCTTGATCGTCGCCTTTCTAAGCTGGGTTTTCCTGAAAGAACGCACCGGGCTGATCGGCACGTTGGGCCTGTTGGCGGGCTTTATAGGGGTCGCATTGATCATGAGCGGGCGTTTAACCGGCGGCTCGGACCCATTTGGCCTGTTCATCTGCGGCATCGGGGTGCTGGCGTTGTCAATCGCCACTTTGGTGGTGCGGGGCGCCTCGTCGGGCGGCAATGTTTTGATGATCGTTGGCTTGCAGATGTTGGTCGGCTCTGCCGCTTTGTTCGTGCCTGCGGTGGCGCTGGAAACCCTGACGGTGAACTGGACGCCCAGCCTGATCCTGGCCTTTGCCTATACCACCATCGTGCCGGGGCTGGCGGCAACCTGGGTCTGGTTTGTGCTGGTCGGGCGGATCGGCAGCACGCGGGCTGCGACCTACCATTTCCTGAACCCGTTTTTCGGGGTCGCCATCGCCGCCGTGCTGCTGGGTGAGGAATTAAGCCTGCGCGACTTCGTCGGTGTGGCCATCATCACCGGCGGCATTCTGGCGGTGCAACTGTCCAAACGCCCGGCCCGCGCGGCAAAGGTTACAAAAGCCTGACGCCATTGTGAGGCTTGGTCAGCAAAGCGTGTCATGACTGAAA
>CAYXXQ010000265.1:0-1223 GCA_964469075.1 uncultured Rhodobacter sp. | reverse complement strand
CATGGGTTTGAGATGGCGACCGCTGGCATGGCCGCAAGTGCCGACAGTCGCATGGACACGCTGGATCAGTCCGGTCTGCGCGGGCAGTTTCTGGGCGGGGCCTTGCTGGGCGCTGTCTGGTCACCTTGCGTCGGGCCAACGCTTGGCGGCGCGATCTCGCTGGCGTCGCAAGGCGAAAGCCTGATCTGGGCCGGCATGATCATGACCAGCTTCGCGCTTGGCATCGGGTCAATCATCGTCGCGCTTGGCTATGGCACGCGTGAATTGATCCTGAAGCGGCAAGCACAAATGCGCCGGTGGGCCAGCAAGGCCAAGCCGGTGATGGGCGGATTGTTCCTGGCTGTCGGGCTGATGATCCTGTTCAAATTCAACCAAGTTATCGAAATCTGGCTGCTGGATGTCTTGCCGATATGGCTGCAAGACCTGTCAGTCGTCATCTGACCAACCAAGGAGAAACCACAATGAAAAGACGTGACTTTATCGCAATGACCGGGGCCGCTGCCCTGATGCCCCTGATGGCCAAAGCCGCAGCCCCGCTGAAATTCACCCCAGGATTGGTCGAGGAACAATTGGCCGCCGGGAAGACCGTGTTTGTCGATTTTTACACCGAATGGTGTTCAACCTGCCGTGCCCAGGGCCGCGCGATCGAGGCGCTGCGCCAGGAAGACCCGGCCTATGACAAGAACATGGTGTTCGTGAAGGTCGACTGGGATGTGCATGCGGGCTCGGAGCTGTCACGCAAACACAAAATCCCGCGCCGCTCCACCCTGATCGTGCTGCGCGGCCAGAACGAGCTTGGCCGCATCGTCGCCGGCACCAGCAAGGCCGACATCAAAGCGCTGATGGATCTGGGGCTGGCCGGGGCTTAAGCCGCCAGCCGGGGCCGGGTCTTACCCGATCCGGCCCTGATTTTCGCCGACCTGGCCGCGATGCAGCAGGATGTGGTCCAGCAGGACGCAGGCGAGCATTGCCTCGCCCACAGGCACAGCGCGGATGCCGACGCAGGGGTCGTGACGGCCTTTGGTGACGATCTTGGCGTTTTGGCCGGATTTGGTGATGGTCTGGCGGGGTTTCAGGATGGAGCTGGTGGGCTTTACCGCGAACCGGCAGATCACGTCCTGACCGGTGGAAATACCGCCAAGGATGCCGCCCGCATGGTTTGAGGCATAGACCGGGCCATCCGCCCCCATGCTGATTTCATCGGCATTGTCTTCGCCCGTCAG
>CAYXXQ010000264.1:0-5168 GCA_964469075.1 uncultured Rhodobacter sp. | reverse complement strand
GGCCCTGATTGGTTTTCATGCAGACATATGTGCCAACCGGAACATGGGCCAATTTGATTTTTTGCCCGGAATAGCTGGCGGTTGAGCATCCAGCGAAGCCCCGGTTTGAACCGTCACCAAGCGCCAGTTTCGCACCGTTGCGGGGCTTCAGGAAACGTTTGGTCGGGTTGACGGCCTGAAACCAAAGATCAGCGCCAGCGCCACCGATTGTGCCGCTGTCAAAATCTGCCGTATAGGTCTGTTTCAGCAGCATCGGCCCGGTGGAGTATGTGACCGGTGATGGGACTGGGACAGGGGCTGGGGCCGGAGGATTGTTGCTGGCCAAGATCATGATCGCTGCAGCCCCGGCGATCAGCAGAAGTGCTTCCTCGTCGGTCAGGGCCGTGGCGGGGGTAGCGCCCAGCGAGGTCATTGCGATGGCGGAGGCGGTGATTGCGGCTGTCAGTTTGCGGGTCATGGGGTATTCCTCTTTTTGATATGGTTTGGGCGGGGCCCTGTTGGGTTTGGTCGGGTTTCTGTTTGACCCCGCTTAGGATGTTTGCGGTGCCGATAAGCCAACATGGCCAAAACCCGTGACGTTAGGCAATTTCACGCGGCTGTTATCGAATAACATGTCTAAAAATTTCGTTTTATCAAAGGGATAGATTTGGCGGCAAAATTCCGGGATTTTGGCAATCCGCCCCGCTGACAAGCGATAACACCCGAAATCAAGCGAAAACCTTGCGTCAAACCCGCCCTCCGGGGCTTGCAACGGCTCCCTGTCGCGTCAAAAGTGATTAACCATCACAGCGGAGGCATCTACATGACCCAAGGCCCCTTAGCCGGATTGCGCATCGTCGAAATCGCAGGCCTTGGCCCGACGCCGTTTGCCGCGATGTGCCTGGCCGATATGGGGGCCGAGATCATTCGCATTGACCGCCCGGGTGCCAAGCATCTGCTGGGGCTTGACTATGACATTCTGAACCGCAGCCGTGGCTTTATCCAGCTTGACCTGAAATCGGCAAAGGATGTGCAGATCGCGCAGCGGTTGATTGAACAGGCCGATGGGCTGATCGAAGGCATGCGCCCCGGCGTGATGGAGCGGTTGGGCCTTGGCCCTGACGGTTTTGAAGACAGCAATCCCAAGCTGGTTTACGGGCGGATGACCGGTTGGGGCCAGGACGGCCCGCTGGCCCAGGCGGCGGGACATGACATCAATTATATTGCCCTTTCCGGGGCCTTGCACGCGATTGGCCCGGGTAAGAAACCGATGCCGCCTTTGAACCTGCTGGGTGATTTTGGCGGCGGTGGTATGTATCTGGCCTTTGGCATGGTCTGCGCGTTTCTTGAAGCCGCGCGATCTGGCAAGGGGCAGGTGGTGGATGCGGCGATTGTCGATGGCACGGCGCATCTGATGGCGATGATCTATGCGATGCAGCAAGGCGGGCTGTGGCAGGACCGGCGCGACGCCAATCTGCTGGATGGCGGCGCGCATTTTTACGGGGTTTACGAATGCAAATGCGGCGGGTTCGTTGCCATCGGCGCGATTGAGCCGCAGTTTTATGCGGAACTGCTGGCGCGCACCGGTGTTGATGCCAGTGATTTTGAGCGCCAGCTTGATCCGAAGGAATGGCCGCGTCTGAAACAGGCCCTGGCCAAGGCGTTCCTTGGCAAGTCCCGCGATGACTGGTGCGCGCTGATGGAGGGCACGGATGTGTGTTTTGCCCCGGTTCTGACCATCGCCGAAGCCCCGGAGCACGCCCATAATCAGGCGCGCGGGATTTTTCAAACCGATCAGGGGGTGACGCAGCCAGCCCCGGCCCCTAGGCTTGGCAAGACACCGGGCGCGATCCAGCCTGCGTCACAAAAATGTCCGGTTGATCTGGCAGACTTGCTGGCGCGCTGGGGCGCATAAAACCTTGGCACAGACGGGGAAAAGACCGTGATAGATACTTTCGTTGAGACCGAGTTGGAAACCCCGTCCGGGGCACATCTGCAATTATATTCGCGGATGCCCGAACGCGGCGTGAAAGCCGCCATTCACATCACTCACGGCATGGCCGAACATGCCGCGCGTTATGCACGATTTGCCAGGCTACTTAGCCGCGCCGGGTTCGCGGTTTTCGCCCATGACCACCGGGGCCACGGCAAGACCCATGCGCCTGATGCGCCGCGTGGGGTGTTTGCCGATGATCAGGGGTTTGATGCGGTGATCAGCGATGTTCTGGCCGTCAACAAACATATCCGGGCGCGCGACCACGACGTGCCGGTGATCCTGTTTGGGCATTCGATGGGGTCGATCATCGCACTGAATTTCGCGCTGCGCTATCCAGAGCGGGTGGATGCACTCGCATGCTGGAATGCCGGGGTTGAAACCGGCGGGCTGGCCAAAGCCTCCCGCGTTATTCTGGGGGCCGAGCGTTTGATCCGGGGGCGCAACCGTGCCAGCGGTCTGGCCCGCAGTCTGACATTTACGGCCTGGAATAAGACATTTCGCCCCAACCGGACCGATTTTGACTGGCTGTCGCGCGACCCGGAAGAGGTGGACACTTATATCGCTGACCCCGATTGCGGGTTTGATGTCAGCGTCGGGCTGTGGCTGGATCTGCTGGACGGGATTTTCTATGCGGGCAAAGACCAGCACCTGAAATCCTTACCACAGGATCTGCCGGTGCATATCCAGGGCGGGGGGGATGATCCGTGCTCCAACAAAGGCAAGGACATGGCGCATCTTGCCGAGCGGATGAAATCCGCCGGGATGGCCGATGTCAGCCTGCATATTCTGCCCGAGACACGACACGAAAGCCTGAACGAAACCAACCGTGATCAGGTGATGGTGGCGTTCATGGCCTGGCTTGAAAAGCGCTTTGGTTAGTCGGTGTTTCCGCAGACGTTTCGGGATCATGCGTTAGTTTGAAAAAGCCGGTTTCAGAGCAGGTCGTGCAGTAACTGGCGGTCGCTTTTTTATTCATTTGGCAGGGCCAGGGGTCAAGAAACGCCGCAAACCGGGCCTGCTGTTTAAACGGCCGCCGTTGCGACAGGTTCTCGGGGCAAATCTTTTCTGCCTGCAACAGCCGTATCAACGGTGGCTGTGGCAGGAAATGCGCGCTGGTTTCTTTGTCGTTGCGGATAAAACCAATCGCGATCGGGGCTGTTGCGCCGTTGATGGTTTTGGCAGTTTGATCCACCCACAGTACAAACAGAACCATCGGCAGCAGCAAAGCAGGCGCCAGAAACGCGCGTCGCCCCGGCAAGCGAGGCGGCAAGCCGATTGCGAGGCACAGAAAGATCAGCAACAGGGCCGGGGCCATATGCCGAATCGAGATATAGCCGATCACCACCGCCAGTATCGCGCAATAAATCAGGGCGGTCAGGGTGAAGATCAGCAGCAGCATATCCGAAGGACGCGGCCTTGATTTCAAAACCGAGGACGCCGCATGCCCGGCCAATCCCAGCCATGCTGCAAAGATTGCGAAACCGATCCCCAGCATCGCCAGCCGCAGGTCCGGGCTGATGGCACCAGACAGCACCCGGTCGATCATGAAGGCGTTGGTCAGGCTTAGAAACAGCGCTTGGCTGCTGGTCAGCGCGACAAAAACCACCGCCACCGGCAGGCTATAAAATGCAAGCAGACGTAAAGGTTTGCGGCCGATCTGCCGCACCAAAGCGTCAATAATCCACTGCCCTGTGGCGGCAATCCTGTGCCGGGCAGCAAACACCAGAAACGGCGGCAACAGGTAATAGGCCCAGATGGCGGCAATGGCTGTGGCCTCCAACATGCCGATCAGGGGTTTCAGGAGGATCGCCAGCAGCAAAATCAAGGCCGGGCCGCAGGTGGTGGCCATTGCGATTAACCGGGGCTCGGGGGCCAGCAGCAGCAAGGCGGCGAGGGCCAGACACAGCGCAACCAGCAAGATGCCGGCCATCATGTGATTGGTCATGCCAAGCCACAGCAGCAGGTATAAAAGCGCGACAAACCCATCGCGCTGGACCCGGCTGTTTTGCTGCCAACGCTGGATCAGGATCGCAAGCGAAGCCGCCAAAACCAGCCACATCAGGCCCGTCACCTCCCAGGCGACGCGGCCATACCACAGCACAAACAGTGACTGACTAAGCAGCAGCGCCATGATCACGACCGAGGATTTGCCAAAGCCGCGCAACGACAGGGTTGCGACCGCCGCAAAACCCAGCAACCCCAGCACCGGAACCGCTCGCATCTGGAAGTAGCCGGGGGAAAACACCTCAAAAACCACCGACAGGATCAACGCCATGAGGGAGCCGGAATACCAGGTCATACCCGCCCCGGGCGCCACCGGAGTTTCCAGGCCAACGGCGGCAAGCGCGAACCAGGTTTCGTCAAAATGGATGCCGGGAAAGCTGGCAAGCCCTTGAAAAGACAGAAGACCAAGCCCGATCAGCCAGGCAAGCCACAACACCCCGCCTGCAATCGCCAACATACGCGGGGCGACTTGTCTGGGGATCAACTGCAAATTCCAGGCAGGGTGACGCCATCCCAGGGCAGCCTGATCCGGCTTTGCGGTAGGGCGTCAAGGCGGGTCAGCGGCAGATGCGCGCTCAGCATTTTGTGCAGACGTTTTGTGCGCGAGCCCGTTGGGTCAAGGCTGCGGCAGCAGACATACTCTTCGACAATCGCGCCTTGTTGTTCATAGGGGTAGTCCAGGAAATCGGCCTGACTGGTCAGGTCCAACAGATAAGGATCGCCGCCTGGCTTATGCTCGCTGGCGGCTTTCAGCGGGTGATAGCCGGTTTTGTCGCGGTTCTGCCACTGCCAGACATGGGTCATTTCATGGGCAAACAGCATTGCATAGGCCAGATCAAACTTCTCGGGATAACCTTCGATGAAGTCGCGTTTGTAGATGTCTTTATGGACAAACATCGTGTCAAACAGCACAACGGCGGCGGTGCTGACGGTGACGGTGTCACTGGTCGGCTCGGGCCAGATGCGTTCGCGGCAGGTCAGTCGCGGCCGTTTTTGCCGCTGAGTGGTATAGTCCCCAACCATTGTACCGCGGACAACGCGGACCTTTTCGGGCTGCCACTGATCCCCCATAATTGTCGCCGCAAAGCGGGTTTCGCTGTCGCTGAGGGGACGGCCACAGGTCGACAGCAGCATCACGCAAAGAACAGACAAGGTAAGTAGGCGAAAGGTCATTCCGACTGTTTAGCAA
>CAYXXQ010000263.1:0-5207 GCA_964469075.1 uncultured Rhodobacter sp. | reverse complement strand
CCGGTTGGAGTTTTGCCGTTAGCGTGCGCCGCTGACATCCAGCGAGGTTGCAGTGACATAGCTGGCCTTGTCCGACATCAAAAACAGGATTGCATCCGCAACTTCTTCGGCAGTGCCTGCGCGTTTCATCGGCAACTGGTTTGACAGGCGATGAATGCGATCAGGCTGGCCACCTTTGGCGTGAATGTTGGTGTCTATAATGCCGGGTCTGACCCCGACGACGCGCACATTGTCCGCTGCCATTTCATCGCCAAGCCCCTTGGTCAGCACATCAACCGCACCTTTTGAGGCTGCATAATCGACATATTGCCCGGCAGACCCCAGCCGCGCCGCGATGGAAGAGATATTAACGATCACCCCACCTGCGCCACCATAGCGGTAGGCCATGCGGATTGCGGCCTGTTTGGCGCATAGAAACGGGCCGATCGTGTTGACCTCAAACATCCGTTTCAGGCGTTCAGCCGACATTTCTTCGACCCGCTGGGGCTGGTCGATCACACCGGCGTTGTTAACCAGAACGCCAAGCTCATCAAATTCCTCGTCGATAATGTCAAACATGTCTTTTACATCATCGGGGTTGGACACATCCGCTTTGATCACCACGGCCTTGCGGCCCATATCGCGGATTTTGCGGGCGGTTTTTTCCGCCCCGTCCTGATCGGTTTTGTAGGTAATCGCAACGTCATAGCCTTCAGCCGCCGCCGCAAGTGCTGTCGCCGCGCCAATGCCGGAGCTTGCCCCGGTAATCAAAATGGTTTTGGGTCGTTGCATACCCGATCAGCCCCCACAGACAGATTCCATTAATGTTAACCCTTTAAATCAGGCTGCTCAATCGCGATGTACTTGGGTCAAGGACAGGCGATAGGAAGTGGGGCCTTTGTGGTACAGTCTTTGTGCGGCGTTTTCACCTTAAGCTGGGCAGTACCCCTATTTGGCCGTGGCGCTTAAGATCCGTTCCAGCATTTCGCCTGTATCTGGCGACAGGGACGGGGCGGCTTGCAGTCTGAGCATCTGTGCCTTGATCAGCCCCTGGCGATTGTCGTCATAGCGTCGCCAGGTCTCAAAAGCGCCGCACATCCGGGCGGTGGTTTGCGGGTTAACGGGATCAAGTCGCAACAGCCAGTCGGTCAGAAAGTGATACCCAGCCCCGGAAGGATCGTGAAATCCGGTGGGGTTCATCAGCGCAAATCCGGCGATCAAGGCGCGGAAGCGGTTTGGATTTTTCCAATCAAAATCAGGATGTTCCGCTAGCTTTTTAGCCGTCGCGACGGCCTGATCCGGAAGGGCAAGGCTGGCCTGAAGGCCAAACCATTTGTCGATCACCAAGTCATTGCCGCGCCAGTCCTGATAAAACGCGCGAACCTGATCCTGGCCTTGGCCGATGCGCAACAGGCTGGCAAAGGCCGCCAGCTTTTCGGTCATATTGTCAGCTTGGGCGAAATGTTGCGCGGCCGTATTCGGGCCGTCTCGCCGGGTGATCAAAGTAAGCACGGCGGCGCGCAATGCCCGCTTTCCAGCCGCATCCGCGTCTGGCGAATACGGGCCAGGAGTGTGCATGTCGCGGTAAATCCGGGTCAGATCGTCGCCCATTTCGCTGGCAACGGCGCGTGAAACCTGGTCGCGAGCGGCGTAAATCGCCAACGGATCCGGAACCGTGCCGCTTGACGACAGCTTCTGCGCGATATCGTCTTCGCCAGGCAGGTCCAAAACCAATGCCCGAAACGCCGGATCAAGTGCTGCATCATTTGCAACCTTGTGCATCGCTTGCAGGAACAAAGGGTCGGGCGCAGCGCCGGTTTTCACCATATCGCACAGCAGATTGCTGGCCAGATTTCGCCCGGCCTCCCACTTGTTGAAAGGGTCGGTGTCATGGGCCAGCAGGAATGCGCGGGTCGCAGGGCTTTGATCGTGTTTCAGGATCACGGGTGCTGAAAATCCCCGCAATAGCGATGGCACGGGCTTGCTGGCGAGGCCTTCAAAGTGGAAACTCTGCTGGCTTTCGGTCAGCTCCAGAACGGTAGTTGGCACGACCTCGTCGCCGTTTGGGTTCAAGAGACCGGTTGCGATTGGAATGACATACGGAAGGTTCTCAGGCTGACCTGTCGCCGCCGGGTTTGATTGGCGAAACGTCAGCGTATAGGTGCCGTCTTTGAAGTCATCACTAACCTCAACGACCGGCGTGCCCGGCTGGCTGTACCAGCGTTTGAATTGATCAAGATCACGGCCAGTGATGTCGGCAAAAACCTGCAACCAATCTTCGATCGTACAGGCCTGCCCGTCATGCCGACCAAAGTAGAGATCAAGCGCCTGCCGATAGGCCTTTGGCCCGACAAGATTGTGGAGCATCGAGATAACCTCGGCCCCTTTTTCATAGACGGTAGCGGTATAGAAGTTGTTGATTTCCTTATATTCCGCTGGTCGTACCGGATGAGCCAGGGGGCCCGCATCTTCGCGAAACTGGCGCGCCCGCAACTGCCCTACTTCGGTGATCCGTTTGACTGCGTGGCTGCGCTGATCGCCAGAAAACATCTGGTCACGATAGACGGTCAAACCTTCTTTCAGGGACAGTTGAAACCAGTCGCGACAGGTGATGCGGTTGCCGGTCCAGTTGTGGAAATATTCATGTGCGATGATGCCTTCGATCAACTCGTAATCGCGGTCCGTCGCGGTCTCCGGGCTGGCCAGAACATACTTGGAATTGAAAATATTCAGACCCTTGTTTTCCATCGCCCCCATGTTGAAATCATCCACAGCAACGATCTGAAACAGGTCAAGATCGTATTCCCGGCCATAGGTTTGCTCATCCCAGACTATCGACCGTTTCAACGCATCCATCGCATAGGTGCATTTGTCCTGATCGCCGTCGCGCACCCAGATGCGTAGATCGACCTTGCGGCCCGACATCGTGGTAAACTGGTCGTCAAAACTGACAAGATCACCGGCGACAAGCGCAAAAAGATAGGCGGGTTTTGGCCAGGGATCATGCCAAACCGCTTTGCCAGGTTCCCGCGAAACGAGGTTGCCGTTGGACAATAAATCCGGCGCGTCGTCGTAGATTGTCACGTCAAATACCGCCATTACATCCGGGCGATCAGGGAAGTAGGTGATTTTTCGAAACCCTTCGGCCTCGCATTGTGTGCAATACATGCGCTTTGACATGTAAAGCCCGTCAAGGCTGGTATTGGCCTCGGGGTTTATTTCAACCTCGGCCTGCCAGGTGAAGCTGTCGGGCAGCCGATTGCGGGCGAGGGTTAAGGTCGTGTCGGTCAGTTTCGGATCCGGCAGTGGTGCGCCGTTGATTGTGGCGCTAATCAAATTCAGCGATTCGCCATTCAGGACAAAATCACCGCTTGATTGCAAGTTCTTGCGAAACGAAATTTTGGACAGAACCCGGGTTTTGGTCGGATGCAGGTGAAATTCAAGCTGCACATCGTCGATCTGAAAAGCGGGCGGCGCGTATTCTGAAAGGCGGATCATCGGGGCGGCGGTCATCATTTATCTCCGAACGGGTTTGCGTCAACGTAGTCCGGATCAGCCGCAAGGTGAATCGCTATTCGTGAGGTTTATGCGGATTTGTTGCGGGTTCGGACGCAGGGAGGGTTTTCGAGTTATTGGCTGCGGTGCGGGCGTGGCATGATGGCAAAGATGATCTGAGGTTTGATGGATATGCATAACACCCGTGACGCCAACCTCGACGACGCCAGAAAATTGGGCGATTGGTCGATCGGTCGATTAGACTCAAGATTCATTCCTGCAACCAAAAGATAGCGATAACAGCGAGGGTGAATGCGGCCAGGAAGATGTCGGCGCAGCGGTCGTAGCGGGTGGCGATGCGGCGCCAGTCTTTGAGGCGTCCGAAGGCGATTTCGATCTTATGTCGCTGTTTGTAGAGGATTTTATCATAGGCAAAGGGTCGTTTGCGGCAAGCCGTGGACGGGATGCAGGCGCTGATCCCGCGAGTGCGAAGGTCGACGGTTGAGAAGAAGCGCACGCGTTTGCGGTGATGCGCGATGGCTTGGATGCCGAGAGCAGTCGCAACGTGGCTTTTCCCCGTGCCTGGCCCACCGATCAAGACCACATTTTCAGCGGCGTCCATGAACTCACACCGATGAAGTTGGCGTACGAGAGCCTCATTGATCTCGCTGGCGGAGAAGCTGAAGCCGGAAAGATCTTTGTAAGCCGGGAAGCGAGCGACCTTCATGTGGTATGCGATTGAACGCACCTCGCATTTAGCCATTTCGGCCTTGAGGAGTTGCGAGAGCATAGGAACTGCCGCATCTAATGCAGGTGCCCCCTGTTCGATCAGATCACCAACAGCCTGCGCCATTCCGGGCATTTTCAGGCTGCGCAGCATGATGACGATGGCGGCGTCGCGCAAGATGCGCGCATTATGGATCGGGCAGGATCATGACGCTTGACGCGTACCTCCTTGCCGCAGCCCGTCGTAACGGCTGACATTGGCCTCAGGTTCCGTACTCAGGGCCAGAGCGATCGGCGGTGTCACATCGGGCTGGTCGTTCGGAGTGCCGTCCACCAGCCTGTGAAGCAGGTTCAGTACATGGGTCTTGGTCGACACGCCTGCTTCCAGTGCCATCTGCACGGCACAGAGCACATCCTGTTCATCATGATGTAGAACCAACGACAGGATATCGACCATCTCTCTATCGCCGCCGGGCTTTCTCATCATTAGATCCTGCAATTGGCGGAAGGGGCCGGGCATTTCCACAAACGGTGCACCATTGCGTAACGCGCCCGGTTTACGCTGGACCACAGCCAGATACTGCCGCCAGTCATAGATGACGCGGCCAGGCTGGCGATGGGAGCGTTCAATGATGCGCTTATGGGTGCAAATGACCTGCCCCTCGGTAGCGACAACCAACTTCTCGGGGTAAATGTGCAGGCTGACCGGGCGGTTCGCGAAGCTGGCGGGCACAGAGTAACGGTTACGATCAATGGTAATCAGGCAGGTTGGGGATACGCGCTTGCTCAGTTCAACAAAGCCGTCAAATGCTGTTGGCAGCGGCATCAGCGCCGGTTTCTCGTCTTCCCAGACATCGGCAATACTGCCCGACAAACTGCCATGCACCGTCTCGGCCCACAGCACCTTGCAGCGATCTTCAAGCCAGTTGTTTAACGCTTCAAGATCAGAGAAGGCCGGCGCGACTTGCCACAGGCGATGGCGCGCATCGCGGACGTTCTTCTCAACC
>CAYXXQ010000262.1:0-5255 GCA_964469075.1 uncultured Rhodobacter sp. | reverse complement strand
TCTATCCGCTGCATCTGTGGTTGCCCAACGCGTATACCTTCGCGCCCTCGGCCGTGTCGGTGTTCCTGGCGGCGACCGCCACCAAGGTCGCGATTTATGTCCTGCTCAGGTTCCTGTTTTCGGTGTTTCAACCGGCCTTCATGTTTGAGGTCAACACGCTGGAATTCATCATCCTGCCCTTCGCGGTTCTGGCGATGTTCGCGGCCAGTTTCATTGCGATTTTCCAGAACGATTTCAAACGGATGCTGGCCTATTCCAGTATCGCCCAGATCGGCTATATGTTGCTGGGGATCGGGCTTCTGACCGAAACCGGGCTGACAGCGGCAATTGCGCATCTGTTTAATCACGGCATCACCAAGGCCGTGTTGTTCATGGGTGTCGGCGCTTATGTGCTGCGCGCGGGTGGCTCGTTTTATGCGCAGATCGACGGCATGGGCCGACGGATGCCCTGGACCAGTGCGGCAGTTGTGATCGGTGGCCTTAGTCTGATCGGCGTGCCGGGAACCGCCGGGTTCGTGTCAAAATGGGTGCTGGTCGAGGCGGCGCTTGAAAAAGGCTGGTGGCCGGTCGCATTGCTGATCGTCGCTTCAAGCCTGTTGGCAGTGATCTATGTCTGGCGGGTGATTGAATCGCTTTATCTGAAAGCCCCGACAAATGATGCGCCGGTTGCTGAGGTCAAGGCCAGCATGATGGTGCCAATGTGGATTGCAGCGCTGGCCTGCATCTGGTTTGGCTTTGACACGGACGTCACCATCGGGGCTGCGCGCATTGCCGCTGAAGGCCTGCTGGCCGGCACCGCAGGATTGCAATAGGGCTGGGATGATGGACACAAATACCGCCATATTGCTGACGATGCTGATCCCCGCCGGGGCGACGCTGACCAACCTGATCCTGCGCGATCAGCCGAATTTGCGCGACGGTGTGACCCTGGCCGCAGCCGTCGCCACCTTCCTGACGGTGCTGGGCATTCTGTCGGATGTCGGCAATTCAACCACACCGATATTCGCCCTGTTCGAGGTGCTGCCGGGCCTTGATCTGGCCTTTAACGTCGAACCTCTGGGCCTGATGTTTGCGATCATCGCCTCCGGCCTGTGGATCCTGACGCATCTTTACGGTATCGGCTATATGCGCGGCAATAAAGAGGCGTATCACGCGCGTTTCTTCGCCAGTTTCAGCTTCGCCATCGCCAGCGTCATGGGCATCGCCTTTGCCGCCAACATGTTCACGCTATTCCTGTTTTACGAGTTGTTGACCCTGTCGACCTACCCGCTGGTCGCGCATAAAGGCACGCCCGAGGCGATCAGGGGTGCGCGTACCTATCTCGGCATCCTGATCGGCACATCGATCGGGCTGCAACTGGTGGCGGTGGTCTGGACTTATACCCTGACCGGCACGCTTGATTTCACGCGCGGTGGCATCCTTGAAGGCCATATCGCCGGACCGCTGAGTGCTGTGCTGCTGGGGCTTTACGCCTTTGGCATTGGCAAGGCGGCCCTGATGCCGTTTCACCGCTGGCTGCCCGCCGCGATGGTCGCCCCGACGCCGGTGTCAGCACTGTTGCATGCGGTTGCGGTCGTTAAGGCGGGTGTGTTTACCATGCTGAAGGTCGGTATCTATATCTTCGGCATCGACTTTCTGGCCGAAACCGGCGCAAGCGAATGGCTGATGTGGCTGGCGGCGTTTTCGATTATCGCGGCGTCGGTCATTGCGCTGACCAAGGACAACCTGAAGGCGCGGCTGGCTTATTCGACCGTCAGTCAGCTGTCCTACATCACCCTTGGCATGGCGCTGGCGACCTCGATGGGCGCGCTTGGCGGGGGCATGCATATCGCGATGCACGCAATGGGCAAGATCACTTTGTTCATGTGCGCAGGCTCAATCTATGTTGCGACCCACAAGACCAATATCAGCCAGATGACCGGGCTGGGAAGGGTGATGCCGATCACGTTCGCGGCCTTCCTGATCGGCGCTTTGTCGATCATCGGCCTGCCGCCTTTGGGTGGTTCTTGGAGCAAATGGCTGCTGATCATGGGGGCTGCTGATACCGGCCAATGGGTGATGATCGGGGTGCTGATGGTCAGTTCACTTTTGAACGTCGCCTACCTGTTGCCGTTGGTCGGCAAGGGGTTTTTCCTGAAAGGCAAAGACATCGGCACCGAGATGGCCGAACCGGGCGTGCTGGTCTGGCTGCCACCTGCGCTGACGGCGCTGGGCTGCATCGCGCTGTTCTTTTATGCTGGTGATATTCAAAACTTCCTTGCGCCCATCGTAGCGCCGAATTGAGGTTGGGCAAATGACCCCGGAACCCAAAGACGATCCCGCCCGCTACCCCGCCCTTGGCCGCGCCCTGTTATGGGTCGACAAGCCGCGCAGCGCCAATAAGATTTTCTGGGCCTTGGCAGCCGCGTGCCTGGTCGTTTTCTTGCTGGATTTCACTTACGAAAAGCATGGCAAGTTCACGATTGAAGATTACCCTGGCTTTTACGGTTTTTACGGCTTTGTCATGTTCACCGGCCTGATCCTGGCCGCCAAAGCCCTGCGCGTGCTGATCAAACGGCCCGAGGATTACTACGGCGATAAAGCCATCGACGCCGAGGCCTACCCCGAGGATCAGTTGGAAAAGGCCGTGCATGATGCCGATTGATCAAATGCCCACCGCCTTTTTGTTCTTTGCCGCCGCCCTTGCGCTGTTCGTGCTGCCCAAAGGGGCGGCGCGGGGTGTCTTGCTGCTGGCAGTGCCGCTGATCGCCGGATATCAGGTCTGGACCCTGCCCATCGGCACCTTTGCCCAGGCTGAGTTTTTTGGCTTCACCCTTGATTTGATGCGGGTCGATAAGCTTAGCCGGGTGTTTGGCCTGATCTTCGCGCTGGCGGCGTTTCTGGGCAATCTTTACGCTTGGCATGTGCGCGATACGGTGCAGCAGGTGGCGGCGCTGCTGTATGCCGGGTCGGCCATTGGGGCTGTCTTTGCCGGTGATCTGATCACGCTGTTTTTCTATTGGGAAGGCACGGCGATTGCCTCGGTCTTTTTGATCTGGGCGCGGCGCACGGAAGGGGCTTATCACACCGGCATGCGCTATCTGATCATTCAGATCGGGTCGGGCGTGATCCTGCTGGCGGGCAGCGCGCTGATGTATCACGACACCGGCTCGATCGCGTTTGACAAGATGACCCTTGGCACGCCCGCGACCTGGCTGATTTTCCTGTCTTTTGGCATCAAATGCGCCTTTCCGCTGTTGCATAACTGGCTGCAAGACAGCTATCCGGCGGCGACTGTCACCGGCACTGTGATCCTGTCGGCCTTTACCACAAAGCTGGCGGTTTATGCGCTGGCGCGCGGCTTTGCCGGCACCGAGATCCTGATTTATATCGGTGCTGTGATGACCCTGTTTCCGATCTTCTTTGCCGAGATTGAAAACGACCTGCGCCGGGTGCTGGCCTATAGCCTGAACAACCAGTTGGGCTTCATGGTGGTCGGCATCGGCATTGGCACTGAAATGGCGCTGAACGGCACCGCAAGCCACGCGTTTGCGCATATCCTTTACAAGGCCCTGCTGTTCATGTCGGTTGGGGCCGTGCTGTTTCGCACCGGCACTTCAAAAGCCAGTGAACTTGGCGGGCTTTACCGCACCATGCCGCGCACGGCGATGTTTTGTCTGGTCGGTGCGGCGTCGATTTCAGCGTTTCCGCTGTTTTCGGGCTTTGTCACCAAGTCGTTGATCCTGGACGAAACGGCGGCCAATAGTTATCCGATCATCTGGGCGGTGCTGGTTTTCGCCTCGGCCGGGGTGTTGTCGCATTCGGGCATCAAAATCCCCTATTTCACCTTTTTTGCCCATGACAGCGGCCTGCGCCCGAAAGAGGCACCAGCCCATATGCAACTGGCAATGGGGATCACGGCAGCCCTGTGCATTTTGATCGGCGTTTACCCCGATCCGCTTTACGCACTGCTGCCTTATCCTGTGGAATTCCGCCCCTACACCACCGCGCATGTGGTTGCGCAGTTGCAGCTGCTGCTGTTCGCGCTGCTGGCCTTTGGCGTGTTGATGCGCACCGGCATTCATCCGCCGGAAATCCGGGCGGTCAATCTGGATAGCGACTGGACCTATCGGCGGCTGATGCCCCGGGTGATAGCCCGCGTGGCGCGGGCGGTGTCCAATATCTGGCGCTTGCTGGCGGCTTTGCTGTCCTGGCAAATGGGCCGCTTCGTCTTGCGGCTTTATCAGTCACACGGGCCGGAAGGGCGGATGGCCCAGGTCTGGCCGACCGGGTCGATGGTGCTGTGGATCGCGATCCTTCTGGGCGTGACCCTGGTCGTGACATTCCTGAGCTAGCGCAAGGCTAAAAGCAGCCTTGACCCCGTCACCGTCAGGCGGTGGCCACGATCTGCCAAATCGTTCCGGCCACCAACGCGCCGGTGAACGCAAAGCCGAGATAGGCAAAAAAGATCCGTGGTTTGACCAGCGCCCAGACGGCGACAGCGGCGGGGATGCAGCTGACACCACCGGCGATGACAAAGGACATGGCGGCGCCCTGGCTCATCCCCTGGTCCAAAAGCCCGGCAATCAAGGGCACGGCGGCGTAGCCGTTCAGGTAGGCTGGACCGCCTAAGAGGGCACCCAACAGGATCGGCTGAAAGCCGTCACCGCCAAGGGTCGTGGCGATCCAGTCGGCCGGGATGAACCGGATCATCAGCGCTTCCAGGACATAGGCCAACACCAACCATTTCGTTAAGAACAAGGCGTTTGCCAGGGTTTCGCGGCGGAAGGTCTGCACGCGCGTCGGCTCTCGCCAGAAGGCCCAGACAGGCTGGCCGGTGAAGGGATCGCTGCCGCAACCACAGCCGCTTGCCTTAACGGCCTTCAAGGGGTTGGCAAAGAGGCCGGTAAAACCAAGGGCGCGCACACCAAAACCACCAAACAAGCCCAAACCAACCGCAGCGGCGGTTTTTGCCAGCGCAAAATCCAGCCCCAATGTGCCCGAGGTGATCAGAAACATCGGCGGGTCCATCAGAGGCGAGGCCAGCCAAAATGCCATGACCGCGGACAGGGGTGCGCCAACTGCCAGAAGGGCCGCGATGAAAGGGATAACCTCGCAGGAGCAAAAGGGCGACAGCCCGCCAAACACGGCAGCCAGCAGGATCATCCGGGTTTCGCGCCCCTCAAACGCTTTTGCCAACGTCGCCTCGGCCCCGCTGGCCTTCAGATAGCCGACGGCAAGCACCGCGAAAGCGATGAAGACGGCGGTTTGCCCGA
>CAYXXQ010000261.1:0-5286 GCA_964469075.1 uncultured Rhodobacter sp. | reverse complement strand
TTATGCGCGGGCCGGGGTTGGGGCGGTGGCGTCACAGAATGTGACCGACCCGACGCTGGGACCGAAGGCTTTGGACCAGATGGCTGCGGGACTTGGGGCGCAACAAGCGGTGGCGGCGGTGATCGCGTCGGCGGCGCATACGGATTACCGGCAGGTTTTGGCGGTGGATGCGCAAGGCGAAACTGCGATCCATTCGGGCCAGCAAGTGCTTGGCATCTGGGCAGAGGCCACGGGGCCTGATGTCGCCGCCGGGGGTAATCTTTTGGCCAATGACGGCATTGCCGATGCGCTGGTTGACGGGTTTCTGGCCAGTAACGGCCATCTGGGCGACCGGCTGATCGCGGCGATGCGTGCAGGCCTTGCCGCCGGGGGCGAGGCCGGGCCGGTGCATTCGGCAGGGATGCTGCTGGTTGACAATGTCAGCTGGCCGGTGGCCGAACTGCGCTGCGACTGGACCGAGGATTGCCCGATTGAAGCGGTGGCGACGGCCTGGACGGTGTACAAACCACAACTGGCCGCCTATGTGCAACGTGCGCTCGACCCGACTGCGGCACCGTCTTACGGGGTGCCCGGGGATTTGTGAGGGTAGTTTTGGGGTCCGCATTGCAGCAGTGAATCCTGCATCTAGCAAATTGCGCTAGATTTTCTTATGAGCATGTGGCTCAGTCCGCCGCACCCTGTGAAAGCTTTAGGGAGTCCCGGTAAAGAAATGGAATCCAGTATCTAAATGAGGTGGCATCTCGCCTTTTCTCGAAAAACCCCGCGGCAACCAGTTCTTCAGCAATACGCTGTGCTTCACTTAAATCAACCCCCCAGATGATTGCCAAAGACTCACTCGATTGATCTGTTTTGCTCTCTCTTAGTGCCTCAATGTACTTCTTCTTCTCTGGATACTCGGCGTAAAGGGTCTGCTCCAATCGTACGGTTGACACTTCCGGCAAAGCATCTTTGAAAGTTGCTCTCTCAAACAACTGCTCGTCCACTGGCGGGTCTATCCCATTTTCAAAGCGTTTGAGTTGCTCTGACTTCAAGGCATTTAGAAAATGAATGATCTCACGTGGTGAGTAAATGCCCGTCGCATCAGAAGTTCGGGACAAGAGCCACTTGAAAGTTTTGGGGCTTTTCTCGCCAACATCGACTTGCTTGGGGCAGACTCTATAGAAGATTGCTTCAAGCTCTTCCGCACTTTTCAAAGCTTGGTCAGGATCAATCTCATATCCTGTCAATATTGCCTTATTACGCAAGAAGCGTCGGACAATAAGATTCATGACTGAAGTGTCATTCCAGCTGATCGTAACATGCCTTGTGATGTGACTTGCTTCACGAAACCCTTCTTCGATTATCCTATTCCAGATATCAGTCCTCAGAAATACCTTGAGTTGAACGCGATCAAAAGCCAACAAATCCAAGTAAGCTCGAAACAGCGCTCTTAGTGCATTCTTTTCAAGTTCCGAATTTTCTGCGAACGCCACGTCCAAGCGGTCAAGCAATATCCAAAAATCAAAACCTGAAGTCGCTAGAGCAGCATTTGCCGCGCCAAATAGCTCATCAACAGATACGAAGCCTCGCTCTCGTTGCCTTTGCCCGGGCTCTCTGAAAGTGATCTTACCGGACACGCCATTTGGCAACTGAGAAACAGCATCGAAAGTTAAACCCGCCTCTAGTGCGTCAACCTCGCGGGAGAAAAATGACCGCACGTAGTCCAAGGCGCTCTGAACATAGGTGCTTAGCGTTCTATTGACGTCTGCAAGCCCTTCTTGTTCCAAGAAGCCACGCAGTTTTTCAACATCCTTTCCAGCGATGCCGTATTCAGAAAAGGCGTTATTGAGCAACGTAAGAAGATACAGTTTCCATAGACCGACAAACACTTCTTCGCTTTCCGGAGGGGTTATCGACAAATTTTGAAATGCAGGGGTACCGCGGGGATTCTCACCTGCAACAAGAATCGTACCACGGTCGAATAGCTCGTCAGTTCGATAAACCAACAATGAGTATAACGCGCTTTTACCTGCGCCTTTCGGTCCATAAACAATATCTACCTTTCCAGAAAACACGTTCTTCCAGTTTTCAGTTTCCACAAAGTACTCACTAAGGGCGTCAGCCTCTTCTTCGGCTACACGCTCACCGAATTCACAGGATGATAAAATCTGATACTGTTTGTGCATGACTATTCCCTGATTTCAGCTGTGACCTCGAATTCTAACATCGACTCCTAAGTGTGCAAACGTTTGAATGCCTTCTTCTGAGAGGAAACACATGATCGTTCCACGCTCGGCAGGCGACTGGTTCCTACCCCTCACGGCTGTGTCAGCCCACCGAACTGGTGGTGACCAAATCCCTCCTGAGATGAGCGTTCTAAGGTTATCCCCTTAAAATCATTGGTCGGAGTGAGAGGATTCGAACCTCCGACCCCCTGCTCCCGAAGCAGGTGCGCTACCAGGCTGCGCTACACTCCGTAACCAACGGATTGGCGGATACACAATGGGCGGGGGATTGGCAAGTGGGTGAATGCGCCTTAAGCGATGCGGCTTTCGCGAAAAACGATGAAGATGCCGCTACCGATGATGATCGCCGCGCCTAAGGCAACGTTGAGGGCCAGGGTTTCGCCAAAGAACAGGGTGCCGTAAAGCACGGCCCACAGGATTTGTGAATATTGCGTCGGGGCGACGATCACGGCGGCAGCTTTTCGATAAGCTACCAGCAGGGTGACGGCGGCCAGAAAACCCAGGACCGACATCAGGGCGTTGATGCCAAGGTCAGGCATTGCCATTGGTTTATAGACGAACGGCAACACCAGCGACATGCCGGCCAGATTGACCAACATCGGGTAAAGCATCATCACCGAGGCGCGCTCGGCATTGCCGACCTTGCGCAGGATGGTGAAGGTTACGGCCGCCCCGAACGCGCCCAGAAGGGCCGATAAATGGCCAAGGCCAAGGTCGCTGACGCCCGGACGCAGCACGATCAGAACGCCGACAAAGCCCAGCAACACCGCCGCCCAGCGCCTTGGCCCGACCTGTTCTTTCAAGAACGGTACCGACAGGCCGGTGATGAACAAGGGCGTGGTAAACAGGATGGCATAGGTTTCCGCCAGATCAAGCACGGTGAACGCATAGAAAATGCAGGTCATCACCGGGATCGACAGGCCGCACCTGACAGCAATCCAGCCGGGGAAATTCGGGCGCAGGGTTGCCGTGCTGCGATCAAAGACCATCATCAGGATCAGCAGCGGAAAGGAAAATATCGTGCTGAAAAAGATGATCTGAAAGATCGAATATCCACCGCCGAGCAGTTTGATGACGACGTCATGGCTGGCGAACATGCCAAATGCCAGCAGGCCAAACAAGGCGCCTTTCGCGGTGTCGGATTTCAGCGACAGGCTCATGTCAATTGCGCCGGATTGTTGGCGGATTGCAGGGATAACTCCATCCGTGTGGCGGATTGAAAGCCGAATAAATGCCTGAGCGGGCCGATCTTTTCGACCTTGCCGGGTTGATAGCCAAGGCGGGTGTAAAGGGCGCGGGCGCGGGGGTTGATGTCAATTACATGCAGCGCCACGCGCTCGCAGTTGAGCGCCTGTCTCTTGGCAGCAATCGCCTCAAGCAAAGCGGTGCCGACACCCCGCCCGCGTGCCGCGTCCGAGACGCAAATTCCGTCCATTTGCAAGGTTCCGGGGGCTTCTGCGCGCTCCAGCATCGCCAGAAACGGCACCCGCCAGCACATGCCAATCAGACCGTAGTGTCGGCGGATATCGCGAAGGCTGCCATCGGTGAAGCCCCGGCCTGCATATTTGTACCCGGCCACGCCAAGCAACGTGCCATCGTCCGCAACGGCCGCAATCGCCCGGTCATTGGCCAGAACATCGGTGATAAACGCCAGCGCCCTGTCGGTTGGCCCCAACACGCGTCCCAGCTTGGCAGAAAACGCCGCCCAGTAAAGCCGGGCGGCGTCTTGTTGCTGCGGGGGCCTAAGCCCGTCTTCGATCTGAAACGCGGTCAGAGGCTGGCCTCAAGGGCTGCAATCACCGCATCGCCCATTTCCGAGGTTGTGGCCGGAGTGCCCTGGCCTGATTGCATCAGATCAGGGGTGCGCACGCCATCGGCCAGAACCTTTTCAACCGCTTCTTCAAGGCGCGTTGCTTCGTCGCCCAGATCAAAGGAATAGCGCAGTGCCATTGCGAAGCTCAGGATACAGGCGCAGGGATTGGCCTTTTCCTGACCGGTGATATCGGGTGCGGAGCCATGCACCGGCTCGTACAACGCTTTCGGCCGGCCATTGGCCATCGGTGCACCAAGCGAGGCCGACGGCAGCATCCCAAGAGAGCCGGTCAGCATCGCCGCCGCATCCGACAGAAGATCGCCAAACAGGTTGTCCGTGACGATCACGTCAAACTGTTTGGGCCAGCGGACGATCTGCATCAGGCCGGCATCGGCATACATATGGGTCAGCTCGACCTCGGGGTACTCGTTGTCATGCACCCACTGCACCTCTTCGCGCCACAGGATGCCGCTTTCCATCACATTGGCCTTTTCCATCGAACAGACCTTGTTGTTGCGTCGTTTGGCCAGTTCAAAGGCCGACCGGGCGACACGGCGGATTTCGCCCGTGGTATAGCGCTGGGTGTTGATGCCGATCCGCCCGCCTTCATTATCGTCGATAATGCCGCGTGGTTCACCAAAGTAGACGCCCGAGGTCAGTTCGCGCACGATCATCATATCAAGGCCTGACACGACCTCGGTTTTCAGGCTGCTGAACTCGGCCAGGGCGTCAAAGCACTGGGCCGGGCGCAGGTTGGAAAACAGGTCCATTTCCTTGCGCAGACGCAATAGGCCGCGCTCAGGCTTGACGCTGAAATCAAGGTTGTCATAGGCCGGGCCGCCAACCGCGCCCAGCAGAACCGCGTCCGCCGCCAGCGCGCGGGCCATCGTTTCATCCGTCAGCGGGGTGCCATACGCGTCATAGGCAGCACCGCCGACCAGATCATCGCTGACATCGAATTTCAGATCGCGCTTGTCGCCGAACCAGGTGATGACTTTCTTGACCTCGGCCATAACCTCGGGGCCGATGCCGTCGCCGGCCAGGATCAGAAGGGAAGGGTTGCTCATTTTTTGGTCGTCCTTGCTGCGAGTAAATCTTTGTCGTCGGGTAAACCTTGGGCCGGGTCTGGTCAAGCGCCAGCCACCGCTTCCACGCCCTCGGCCAGCATATCATAGACCCGGCGGATGCGCGGGGCGGTGCGCAGGGCCTGATGCGCGGTCAGCCAGATCGGCAATTCGGGGATTTCAA
>CAYXXQ010000260.1:0-5293 GCA_964469075.1 uncultured Rhodobacter sp. | reverse complement strand
TCTGTTTCAGCAACCGCCCGATTTTCTGATCGCGATAAAGCGCTATGAACGGCTGGTTGCGCGGCGCCACCAGATAGCCAAGCTGACCTAACGCCTCGCCCAGCGAACTGGTGCCGGTTTTGTTGAATCCCAACCCGAAAACCTTGAACGGTTTTTCCATCTGCCCCGCCTTTTGCCTGCTGCGACTATAAAACAAACTGTGCTGCCGCAATCAAGCCTTTCGCTTTTTGCCCCAACTGAATAGACAGACGCCACGCCAGACAACAAAGAGCATGCCCCATGTTGAACGAGCCCGAAATCACCCCAGACCTGATCGCCAGCCACGGACTGAAGCCCGATGAATACCAGCTGATCCTTGACCTTCTAAAGCGCGTCCCGACCTTCACCGAGCTTGGCATCTTCTCAGCAATGTGGAACGAGCATTGTTCGTATAAGTCTTCAAAAAAATGGCTGCGCACCCTGCCGACCACCGGCCCGCAGGTCATCTGCGGGCCGGGCGAAAACGCGGGCATCGTCGATATTGGCGACGGTCAATGCGTCGTCTTCAAGATGGAAAGCCACAATCACCCCAGCTATATCGAGCCGTATCAGGGCGCTGCCACCGGCGTTGGCGGCATCCTGCGCGACGTGTTCACGATGGGCGCGCGCCCGATTGCGGCGATGAACTCGCTGTCGTTCGGCGCACCTGATCACCCCAAAACCAAATCCCTGGTCAATGGCGTGGTTGCCGGCGTTGGCGGTTATGGCAACTGCTTTGGCGTACCAACAGTGGGCGGCGAATTGCGGTTTGATCCGGCCTATAATGGCAATTGTCTGGTCAACGCCTTTGCCGCCGGGCTGGCGCAGACAGACCAGATTTTCTATTCGGCGGCCTCGGGCGTGGGCATGCCGGTGGTATATCTCGGGGCCAAAACCGGCCGTGACGGGGTTGGCGGCGCGACGATGGCCTCGGCCGAATTTGACGACACGATTGAAGAAAAACGCCCGACGGTGCAGGTTGGCGACCCGTTCACCGAAAAGCGTTTGATGGAAGCAACGCTTGAGCTGATGCAGACAGGCGCTGTCATTTCCATTCAGGATATGGGCGCGGCTGGCCTGACCTGCTCGGCGGTGGAAATGGGCGACAAGGGCAATCTTGGCGTGCGGCTGGACCTTGAAAAAGTGCCGGTGCGCGAAGAAAACATGACCGCCTATGAAATGATGTTGTCGGAATCCCAGGAACGGATGCTGATGGTGCTGAACCCGGAAAAAGAGGCCGAGGCCCAGGCCGTCTTTGACAAATGGGATCTGGATTTTGCGATTGTCGGCCATACCATCGCCGAAGACCGGTTCGTGATCATGCTGAACAACGAGTTGAAGGCCGACCTGCCGCTAAAGGCGCTGTCAGGCACCGCCCCGGAATATGACCGGCCCTGGGTTGAAACCCCCAACCCAGCCTCACTTGGCGACATCAAGGACGTCGATCCGGCCACAGCGCTGCTGATAATCATCGGCACACCCAACTACGCCTCGCGTGCCTGGGTTTATGAACAATATGACACGATGGTTATGGCCGACACCGTGGTCCGCCCGGGTGCTGACGCTGGCGTGGTGCGGGTGCACGACACCGGCAAAGCACTGGCGTTTACCAGCGACGTGACCCCGCGCTATTGCCGCGCCAACCCCTATGAAGGCGGCAAACAAGCGGTGGCCGAGGCGTATCGCAACCTCTGTGCCACCGGCGCGACACCGCTGGCGACCACCGACAATTTGAACTTCGGCAACCCCGAAAAGCCCGAGATCATGGGCCAGTTCGTCGGCTGCATCAAAGGTATCGGCGAGGCGGTCAAAGCCCTGGATATGCCGATCGTGTCGGGCAATGTCTCGCTTTACAACGAAACCGACGGGGTCGCAATCCTGCCGACGCCGACCATCGGCGCGGTCGGGCTGCTGGCCTCGCTTGACGATCTTATCAGCACCGCACCCAAAGATGGCGATGACCTTGTGCTGATCGGTGAAACCCTTGGCCATCTGGGCCAGTCGGCCTATCTGGCCGAGGTACTGAACCGCAGCGAAGGCGACGCACCGCCTGTCGATCTGGCAGCGGAAAAAGCCGCCGGACAGTTTGTCCGCAACGCTTTTGCCTCAGGCCTGCTGACGGCGGCGCATGATTTGTCTGACGGTGGCCTGGCGCTGGCGGCGGCCGAAATGGCGCTGGCCGGAAACATCGGTGTGGCCCTTACAGGTGACGGCATAGGCTGGTTCTTTGGCGAAGATCAGGGCCGATATCTGCTGGCGACCCCGGATGCAAATGCCCTGCTGGCGGCAGCGAAAAAAGCTGGCATTCCAGCGGCCACGGTCGGCAGCGTCGGCGGCAACCGCCTCAAACTCGGCACCTCCGAAATCGCGCTGGCGGACATCGCGCAGGCCCACCAATCTGGCCTTGGCAAGATCCTTGATTGATCGGGCCAGGCAGGCGGCCCCTTGCTAAAGGCTACAAAAACACTCGACTACCTCTTGCACGCACGCGCGTTGCCGTTTACATCTTGAGGCAAGTAAAAGAGGGATCGTAAATGGCGATTGAAGCCCAGGAAATCGAAGACCTGATCCGCGCGGGGTTCCCCTCTGCCAAGATCACCATCACCGACCTTGCGGGCGACGGCAATCATTACGCCGCCGAAGTGATCGCCGAAGAATTTCGCGACCTCAACCGCGTCCAGCAACAACGCGCGGTTTATGCCGCGCTGAAGGGCAAGATGGACGGCCCACGCGGCGCGCTGCACGCCCTTGCCCTGACAACCAAAGCACCGGAGTGACCACAGATGAGCAATCCATCACATGACACCATCAAACAGACCGTCACCGATAATGACGTGGTTCTGTTCATGAAAGGCACCGCCAGCATGCCGCAATGCGGGTTTTCCAGCAAAGTCGCGGGCGTGCTGAACTACATGGGCGTCGAGTTTAAAGACGTGAACGTTCTGGCCGATGACGGCATCCGCCAGGGTATCAAAGACTATTCGGACTGGCCAACCATCCCGCAGCTTTACGTCAAAGGTGAGTTCGTCGGCGGCTGTGACATCATCATCGAAATGACCCTGTCAGGTGAGTTGGATGATCTGCTGGCCAAAGACGGCGTCGCCTTCAACAAAGACGCCGCCAACAAGATCCGCGAAACCAACGGCTGATCAAAGCCGACAAAAAAGTCAAAGGGGAGGCCGCCTGAAACCCGGGCCGCCCCTCTGACTAATCTCTGTTTTACAAATATCCTCGCCGAAGGCCAGGCGCGCAAAGCGCGTCTGATCCCAGCCTCACACGCCGTAGAGCGCGCCAAATTTGCCATCCAGATAGGTCAGCAAAGGTGCGACACTGATCCCCTGACCAGACGCCTTTTCGATCACCGTTGCCGGTTCGTAAAGCCCGCCAAATTGTTGCAGGTTCTGGCGCAGCCAGGCGATTGCCGCACCGGTCTCGCCCCGCGCCAGATCACCGTCCAACCCCGGCACGTCGGCCCGCAGCTTTTGATAAAGCCCGCCCGCATAGATATTGCCCAGCGAATAGGTCGGGAAATAGCCAAACAACCCGACCGACCAATGCACATCCTGCAACACGCCGTTGGATGGTTTATCAACCGCAAATCCGAAATCGGCCAGAAACCGGTCGTTCCACGCGGCGTCCAGATCATCAACCTCAAGATCACCCGAAATCAGCGCCCGCTCCAGATCAAACCGCATCAGCACATGCAGGTTATACTGCACCTCGTCGGCTTCGGTGCGGATAAACCCCTGCCCGACCTCATTTGCCAACGCATAGAAATCCGACGCATTGGACACGCCAAAATCACCGAACAAATCGCGCATCCGGCCATAAAGCCAGCCGCAAAACGCTTCGCTGCGGCCAAGCTGGTTTTCGTAAATCCGGCTTTGGCTTTCATGCACGCCCATCGACACGCCGCGCCCCAAAGGCGTCAGCAGATAATCAGAGCGAATGCCTTGTTCATAGCCCGAATGGCCGGTTTCGTGGATGGTGGAATAGATGCAGTTGAACGGATTGGCCGGATCAACCCGGGTCGTGATCCGGGTGTCCGTGCCTGAGCCTGACGAAAACGGATGCACCGCTTTATCAAGCCGCCCACATGTCCAGTCATAGCCAAAAACGCCGGCAAGCTCCGCCGCCAGCTGCATTTGTTTGTCGCCGTCAAACTTGAAGTCAAGCTTGACCGGCGCCTTGTCAGCGCCACGAATGCGGTTGCGCAAATCAACCAGCCCGCCGCGCAGCTCCCCCAACATCGTATCAAGCCTCGCTCCGGTCATGCCGGGCTCATAATCATCGAGCAGCGCATCATAAAGATCGCCCCCGTCGCTTAGGGCAGCGGCCTCCTGACGGCGCAGGTTCAAAACTTCCTTCAGGCTTGGCGCGAAGGCCGCGAAATCATCCTCGGCCCTGGCCCTGGCCCAAATCCCTTGCGAGACCGAGGTCAACCTGGCAATCGCGCTGGCAAGATCGGCCGGAACTTTGCTGTTGCGCGCATAGCTGCGGCGGATTTCACGCAAGTTGGCCGCAGCCTCCGGCCCCAGATCGGTCCCGTCAAGCTGCGCCAGCCAATCCCCGATCCGCGGGTCGGTCTGCCGTGCATGGGTGGCGGTTTCCATCGCCGCGAACCATTCGCCCCGCTGGGTGGCCGCACCCTTGGGCATCATGGTTTCCTGATCCCAGCTTAGCAGGCCCGCGACCTGGCCCAAGGCGATGGTTTCGCGTGTAAACGCCATCAGCGCATCATAAGTCGCCTGCATGGATACCTCTTTTTTCTAACGGGATTGGCGCAGCGATTGCGCCTGGGGATACATTGCCAAAAATCGCGCGTGCAGCACGAAAACGATGATGATGATGGCCCAGATCTGATGTAGGATCGCGATCTGCCAGGGGGCCGCGTAAAGCACGGTCACAATCCCCAGACCCATCTGCACAAGGATCAACAACAGTACCCGGCCAAAGGCCTGACGGCTGGCGGTCAGCGGGCTTTTGCGGGCTTGCCACCAGGCAAACACCGCAAACAGGCCTACAAGATAGCCCAGCATCCGATGATTGAACTGCACCAACGCCGGATTTTCAAAAAAGTTGCTCCAGAGCGGTTGATAATCAAAGCTTTCATCCGGCAGGAACTGACCGTTCATCAGCGGCCAGTCGATATAGCCGCGCCCGGCGTCAATCCCGGCCACAAGGGCCCCTAGAAGGATCTGAAAAAACACCAGCGCCAGCAGGATACCGGCCAGCCGCGACAACCCGGTTTCGCGGTTGCGCCGGGCTTGCAGCA
>CAYXXQ010000259.1:0-5324 GCA_964469075.1 uncultured Rhodobacter sp. | reverse complement strand
CGGCCATGAACGCGATCAGCTTGCCCAGATCAAGGCCCGAGCCACCGCCAAAGGCAATCACCCCGTCATGCCCGCCGTGACGATAGGCTTTGACCCCTGCGGCCAAGTTCTTTTCGTTCGGATTGGGATCAACATCGGCAAAAACCGCCCCGCCCAACCCGGCCTCGGCCAGATCATCCAGAACCGCCTTGGTCATCGGCATTGCCGCCAGCCCACGATCCGTTACCAGCAGCGGAGTTTTCAGGCCAAGGGTTTTGCAGGCATCGGGCAGTTCAGCGATCCGGCCAATGCCAAAGCGAATGGCGGTCGGGTAAGACCAGTTGCCAGTAAGCGTTTCAAGTCCTGAGGTCATCGCAATCCCGCCTGTTAAGTCCATGTTTGCAGGATTTCTAAGCCTCAACCACAGCGAAGTTCAATCGAAATACTGATCTAGCGGCAACAGTCAGTCTGATGAAGCATCGTCATTACCCCCCAGCGACATCGCCGCCATCGTCGCGATCATCACGCTGGGATCACCCTTGGTGTGGTAGCGATCCCTGTGGGCCTTGCGGGCCACGACGAAAATCGCGATGCCGATGAAACACAGCGCCCCGCCAATGACAAACGCCGCCATCGCGTCCTCCCACTTGGTGGGGTCGGCGTAAATCCCGACCCCCGCACCGATGATCATCAGTCCGGGGATCAGAAAACCAAGCGCCAGGACTATTCCGATGAAATACCGCATCGCCGTTATTGGGTCAGTGACAACAGATCACAGGCCGTTGACCGGCCACGAATGATCCTGCCGTTGGGTTCGCGCAAGCAGCCTTCTGGCCCGACATAGCGTTTGGGTTGGGCATCCCATTCAACATAAGCGGCGGCTGATTCGGCCTTCAGCGCTGCAAGCTGTTCGGCATTCAGATAGCCACTTTCAACAAAGCCCGCAGCTTTCTGCCAAGCAGAAACCGCCCCGCGTGTGCCCCGGCCAAACACCCCATCGACCCCGCGCGTATCATAGCTTAGCAACGTAAGACGGCGCTGGATTTCACGGCGATCCAGCAGCGTCAGGTTCAACGCGTCTTCATCTGCACGGCTGGCCCCGCCGGGTGCTGGCTGGTCACTGGTCGCAGCCTCATTATCCGCCACGCTCGCATCCGCATCCGTGGTATCCGCCATCGCCACCACCTGACTAAATCCCAGCCCGGCGACATTCACCTCGACCGAGGTTCGGTCTTTGGGCAGCAGGCCCAGATCTATTGGCGCGCAGGTGACATAGGCGGTCAACGCTTTGGCAAACAAGGCCCGCTCAGCCTCGTGCAGGGGGTCTGGCGCGACGGACAAGGCGGCCCCAGCCACCTCACCGGTGCTGGAATAGGTCAGCCACAGGGTCAAGGCCGCATCCGTGGTCGTGTCAGGGGTGAAACAGGTGTTCAGATGTGCCGCCAGCGTTGCCGGGGCGGTCGCATCCGCCGTTGTGTCCTGCGCCTGCGCGGCTGCGCCAAGACCTACCAGCACCAGCCCAAGCAGGGCCGATTTAAAGGTTGGGATTATCTGCATATCAATTGCCTCCGTTCTGAAAGACTTGCGATCAGGGGCGCGGCCTTGCGCCCCGGCTTAACCGTCATAACACCCTGCCAGCCGGGCCTTTTGTTGCACTAGCGCCAGCACGGTATCCAGCGTCGGCGTCGGCTGGCCGGCCAGCGCACCAAGCTCCTGCGCGGCGGATACCAACGCGTCGATTTCCATCGGGCGACCGGCCTCAAGATCCTGCAACATGCTGGTCTTATGATCCCCGACAGCAGCCGCCCCGGCAAGACGTTTATCAACCGAAACGCTGAACCGCGCGTCCAAGGCCTCGCCCACAGCTTGCAATTCGACCATGATGTTGCGTAAAACCTGCGCTGTGCCCGCATCCGCCGTCATTTCCGCCAGCGTCGCCCCGGTCAAAGCCGAAATAGGATTAAGCGAGGCATTGCCCCACAGCTTGATCCAAATCTCGTCCCGCAGGCGCGGCCTTACCGGTGCTTTCAGCCCGCAGGCATTCAGCAGATCGGCCAGCACTTGCACCCGCTCGGTTTTCTCCCCCGATGGCTCCCCCAGCGAAAACCGGTTGCCCGAGCGGTGTTCAACCACGCCGGGGCTGGTAATCTCGGTCGCCGGATAAACCACACAGCCAATGGCGCGGTCTGGGCCGATACCGTCCCAGATCACCCCGCCGGGATCGACGGTTTCCAGCCGCCGATCAGCAAACTCACCCTCCAGCCCGTGAAAATACCACCAGGGCACACCATTGGTGGCAAAAACCACCGCCGTATCCGGCCCCAGCAGCGGCTGCATTGCCTTCACCACATGCGGGATGGAATGCGCTTTCAGCGTCACGATCACAAAATCCTGTACGCCCAAATCGGCGGGAGTGTCCGTGGCCGTTACCCGATGAACCGAGGTTTCGCCATCCTCAATCAGGGTCAGACCCTTCTGCCGGATTGCCGCCAGATGCGGGCCGCGCGCCACCAGCGAAACCGTAGCCGAAGTACCGGCCAGTTTCGCCCCCAGATAACCGCCAATCGCCCCGGCACCATAGATGCAAACCTTGGTCATTTCGTCAGCCCCAGCTTGTCGGCCAGCCCGATGCGTTGCAGCTTGCCGGTTGCACCTTTGGGGATTTCGTCGCGGATCAGGATGGTTGACGGCACCTTGAAGGCCGCCAGTTTTTCAGCTGCAAAGGCTTTCAATTCTGCTTCAGTCGCGGTTTGACCTTCCTTGAAGACGACCACCGCAGCGACCGCTTCACCCAGCTTGTCATGCGGCAGCGCGAAGGTGACAACCTGATCAACCGAAGGATGCGCCTGCAACACATCGTCAACCTCACGTGGGGCGATCTTTTCGCCGCCGCGATTGATGATCTCTTTCAAGCGGCCCGAAATCGTCAGAAAGCCGTCGTCATCCAGAAACCCCAGATCACCGGTGCGAAACCAGCCATTGGTGAAATTCTCGGCATTGGCCTTGGGGTTGTTCTCATAGCCTGCGGTGACATTCGGGCCTCGGATCACGATCTCGCCGCTGGCCCCTTGGGGTAACAGCGCGCCAGCCTCATCCATGATCGCAACCTCAGGCCCCGCCGCCTTGCCGACCGTGCCGGGTTTGCGCGCCGCTGGGGGTAAGGGGTTTGATGCCATCTGATGCGCAGCCTCGGTCATGCCATAAGCCTCGATCACCGGGCAGTTGAAGGTTTCCTCAAGCTCGGCCATCACCGGTGGCGGCAGCGAGGAACTGGAGGATCGCGCAAACCGCAACCGCGACGCCTTCACCGCCTCCTGATTACGCGCCGCCCGCGCCAGGATCGCCTGATGCATCGTCGGCACGGCAGTGTACCAGGACGGCTGCACCTCGCTGAACCACTGAAAGAACTTCAGCGCGTTGAAACCTGGCGTGCACACCACATGCGCGCCCGCCGCCATCGACGCCAGAAGTGAGGCGATCAGGCCGTGAATATGAAACATAGGCATGATGCTAAGACCGGTATCCTGCGGCCCCAGCGCCAGCGAAGTTTTGATATGATTGGCCGAGGCCAGAACATTCGCCGTGCTCAGCGGCACAACCTTGGGCCGCGACGTGGTGCCCGATGTGTGCAGAACCAGTGCCTCATCACCGACCTCCGACCAGCCGGTTTTCGCCACCGTGCCTGTCAGATCAGTGGCCTCAAAACCAAACTGCCCGGCGGGATCACCCTCGGCGTGGTGGATCGTCAGAACCGGAATGCCCAGCTTGGCCGCCGATGCCAAAACCGGCGAAGTGCTGCCAGTCTCAACCAGCACAGCTTTCGCGCGCAGGTCTTCAAGATAGAAGCTGTACTCGTCCTCCTTATAGGCCGGGTTCAGCGGTGCCGCCGACGCACAGGCCGCAACCGCCAGAAAGCTGGTGGCCATCTCCGGCCCGTTCGGCAGCACGATCGCCACCCGATCACCGCTGCCAATACCAAACCCGTTTAGCGCCTTGGCGGTGGTTTCCAGCAACAAGGCCAGATCGCCATAGGTCAGGCTGGGGCGACCGGGCGCGCCGATTGCCTTGGCGGTGGCTGGTTGCGTGCTGATGACTTCATGGATCGACGTCATTTTGGTCCCTCTTGTATTCATAATAGTGGTTGGAAAAAATGTAGTCACAACTGGCAAGGTGATGCAATGCGGCCCTCTGACGGGCCATTGTGCTTGACAGTCAGCCCGCCGGGTCTTTGCATGGCTTGGCACCCGTTCTGAAAGGCCCCTAAATGCCCAATTCCCGCCTGCCCGGTTTTCACAATCTTGACCGCGATGCGCGGCTGATAGCCATCGCTGACGCCTGCGATTTGCCCGCCGCCGATGTCGCTCGGTTCCGCAACGCCGCTAAGGCCGAAGGCGATCTGGCCGACCATCTGTCCGAAAACGTCATTGGCGTGATGTCAGTGCCACTGGGCGTCGCGACAAACATGGTGGTCGATGGCCAGGACGTGCTGGTGCCAATGGCGACCGAGGAAAGCAGCGTCATCGCCGCCGTCTGCAACGGCGCGCTGGCCTGCCGCGATGCCGGTGGCGTGACCACCGAGGCCGACGATCCCTTGATGATCGCGCAGGTACAGGTGACGGGCCTTGCTGACCTTGCCAAGGCCGCCGACGCCGTGACTGCCAAAACGGCAGAAATCAGGGCGATTTGCGACGCGTGCGACCCGATGCTGTTGCAGCTTGGCGGTGGTTTTCGCGCAGTGGAAGCCCGTCTTGTCGCCGCCATGCTGATCGTGCATCTGATCGTTGACGTGCGCGACGCGATGGGGGCCAATACCGTTAACACGATGGCCGAAAAGTTGGCGCCGATGATCGAAACCTGGACCGGTGGCAAGGTCGGATTGCGCATCCTGTCCAATCTGGCCGACCGGCGATTGGTGCGGGCGCAAGCGGTCTGGCCTGCCTCGGTCCTCGGGCCTGATGTCGTCGATGCGATGCTGTCCGCCTATGCCTTTGCCGCCGCCGACCCTTACCGCGCCGCGACCCATAACAAGGGGATCATGAACGGTATCAGCGCAGTTTGCCTTGCCACCGGCAACGACACCCGCGCGATCGAAGCCGGGGCCCACGCTTTTGCCGCCAAAGACGGCTATGGCCCGCTTACCCGCTGGCAAAAGACGGCCGCGGGCGATTTGCTGGGCGCGATTGAACTGCCGATGCCGGTAGGCATCGTCGGCGGTGCCACCCGCGCCCATCCAACCGCGCAAATGGCGTTGAAAATCATGGGGGCCGCCACCGCCGACCGGCTGGCGCGGGTGATGGCGGCAACTGGGCTGGTACAAAACTTTTCCGCCATGCGGGCACTGGCGA
>CAYXXQ010000258.1:0-5358 GCA_964469075.1 uncultured Rhodobacter sp. | reverse complement strand
AACCATCCAAGAAAGCCATTCAAGCCGACCCGCAAGTGTCGTTTTCCGGGATGACGGCATGATTTGCCTTCGCTAAACCGGCTGAGGAAAAGTTGTGAACGGGGCCTTAAGATGGCGATATTTCTGGGTGTGGACACGGGTGGCACCTATACGGATGCAGTGTTGCTGAAAGACGAGAAGACCGTTCTGGCGACCGCCAAGTCCCTGACAACACGGCATGATCTTGCCATTGGCATTGCCGGGGCGATTGATGCAGTGCTGAAAGAAAGCGGGGTTGCGGCGGCTGATATCGCGATGGCATCGCTGTCAACCACACTTGCCACCAACGCGCTTGTTGAAGGGCAGGGGCGGCGTGTGGCGCTGATTGCGATCGGCTTTAGCGACAGTGATCTCACCCGCCAGGGGCTTGCAGAAAGTCTTAAGGGCGACCCCGTTCTGAAACTTGCCGGCGGTCACGGTCACGCTGGCCAGGAAGCAGCGCCACTGGATTTGCCATGCCTGGAGGCCGGGCTGGCCAAAATCGCGGAAAACGTGTCGGCCTTTGCTGTTGCCAGCCAGTTTGCCACCCGAAACCCGGCGCATGAAATTGCTGCGCGCGATGCGATCATTGAGTTGACCGGCAAACCCGTCAGCTGTTCGCACGAACTTAGCGCGCGGCTAAACGGCCCGAAACGCGCGATGACCGCCGTTTTGAACGCGCGGCTGATCGGCATGATCGGTCATCTGATCTCAGCCGCCGAAGGGCTGTTGCAGGCTCGTGGCATCAAGGCGCCTTTGATGGTGGTCAGGGGGGATGGCGCGTTGGTTTCCGCGGAAATGGCACGCCTGAAACCGATTGAAACCATCCTGTCAGGGCCAGCCGCCAGTCTGGTCGGCGCACGTTGGCTGACGGGGCAGGCGGATGCGCTGGTGTCTGACATCGGCGGTACCACGACCGATGTTGCCGTCCTGCGCAACGGCAAGCCCAAGATCGACCCGCTCGGGGCCCGGGTTGGCCCCTACCGGACAATGGTTGAAGCCGTCGCGATGCACACAACAGGGCTTGGCGGCGATTCCGAACTGTCGATGACATCGACTGGCCTGATTGGCGGGCTGCATCTGGGCCCACGCCGATTAATGCCGATCGCGCTTTGCGCGGTCGATTGGCGCGACACCGTTCACGAAGCCCTTGACCGCCAGATTGCATCGGAACGTGTCGGTGAATACGACGCGCGATTCGTCATACCCCTGCGTAGCCCCGATCGTACCGAGGAAGGGTTAAGCAATCGTGAACGCGCGGTTTTGGCTAAAATTGGCACGACTTGCTGTGAACTAGGGGCCGTGGTCAGCAGCCGGATGGAGTTTTCGGCCCTCGAACGCCTGGTCGCACGCGGCCTTGTTATGGTGTCAGGCGTCACCCCGTCCGACGCGGCACATGTTTTGGGCCGGCAGGCAACCTGGGATGCGCTGGCGGCAGAAAAGGCGCTGACCCTGTTCGCCCGGCATCGCACCGGCAGCGGCGAACATCTAGCCCCTGATGCCAAAGATCTGGCGGCGCGAGTGATCGGCCAACTTGTTGATCAGACTTGCGAAACCCTACTGACCACAGCCTTTAGCGAGGACGACGGCATCTGGGACAATCAAGTTGCCAGCGACTTGGCAAAGCATGTTTTGATGCGCGCCGGGATGCGGCATTATCGCGGGTTGGTTGCGCTGGATGCAGCGCTGAACCTGCCCGTTGTCGGACTTGGCGCGTCGGCGGCGACCTATTATGGCGCGGTTGGCGAACGGCTTGGGACTGAGGTGATTTTGCCCCAACATGCCGGGGTCGCCAATGCGCTGGGGGCGGTTGTCGGCCAGGTTTCAATCCGCGCAAGTGGGACGATTACCTGCTCCTCGCAGGGCCGGTTTCGGGTGCATTTGCCAAGCGGTCCGCAAGATTTCGCGACCGAAAACGATGCGCTTGCCAGGATCGAGGTCCATCTCACAAACGATGCAAAATCCCAGGCCCACGCCGCCGGGGCCGAAGACATCCGACTAAGTGTCAACCGTGATATCAGACGATCAGTGGTCGAAGGTCGACCAGTATTTGTTGAGGCAACCGTGCAGGTCACGGCCTCTGGCCGCCCCCGGTTCGCCCATTAGCGTGCAATTATTGACATCAGGCAGTGGTTTTACTTGCTATTTCCTTACGAATCCCTTCGCAAAAAGCTGCAAATTTGAAGCGAATCCCTCGCATTCCGTGGACAAAGACTGAGACATTCCGCCGCGCGTTCAGGTTTCGTAAACAGTTTTCCGCTTATTTGGACCTGTGGTCGGCCAATTCCCGCCCAAAAAGTGGCTGCCAGATCTGCCGTCGTTGACAGCCAGCATGTGGATATGGTCCACCACGATCAAACGCCTACTGTGCCAAATGTTGGTCAGTTGGGTCAGCAATTGTCTAGGCATAGTGGAGCAGTACATGTTCATACGCAATATTTTGGTCGTTTCCGCAGCAGTGGCCAGTTTAGCCGCCTGCGCGAAAAATGAAATTCCGTTGAAGCACCCGTTCAAATCCCCCTTCATCAAAATCACACCGCAAAAAACCGCAAGCGTTGCCACGACAACGACTGCAACTCCAGCCAAGGCCAAACCGGCCCCGGTTGCAGTTGCCGCCGCCGCGCCAGCGCCGAAAACCACACCGGTCAAAAAGCCCGGCGCTGCGTTCTTGGCCAGTCTGACCACGCCAAAACCCGCTGATCTGCCCAAGGCGGATGTAGTGGCTGCTGCCCCGACTGATGCGGTTCGCCTAAGTGATATCGTTGATGTGTCGGCAATTGCCACGGCCATGCGACCCAGCAACGCAAATGCTGACTGCCACCGCTCGCTAAGTGGTGGCATTCCAAACCGCTCAGGCGGGGCAGCATCTGGTAGCGAAGTCATGGCCACGGCTATGGCCTTGGATGGCACCAACCGCGACCGTTACATCGCTGATCAATTGAAGGCCGGCAATGTGCCATCATTCATGCGCGGGCTAACCCCGGTAACGTTCGAAGGCACGGCCCGCGACGGAAAAACGCTTGAAGTGACAATTTGCGTGACGCCGGATTATCTGGCTGTCGGCAATGATCAGGACTTTGTGCGCGTGCCAATGGGCCTGCCTGCGGCGGCGGATGTTGCCAATGATTTTGGCTTCATGCTGCCAACCACGAAAATGGTCGATGCGATCTATACCCAAGCCGGTTTGCGTCTGGCACCAAGCCCGATGACACCCGGCAGCCAGATGAGTTCGACGGACTACCTTTGGCAGCACAATCTGACTGTTGAAAACCAGCGCAAAGCAACACGCGGTGGCCGATCCATGCTTGTGGCCGGCCAGAAGAAAGATTTGGTTCTGTCAAACACCTTGCGCACGTCGCCCGGACGGGTTGCAATCTATGGATGGCACCGCAAAAACGGCGCCCCGATCCAACCGCTTAGCACCGTGCACGGCGAAAGCTATGCCGATTACAGCCACGGCATCCGTCTGGTCAGCACGACCGCATATCTAAACGGCGCACCGCAACCACTGGCGCGCCTTTTGGAAGACCCGGATGTTGCAGCACTGCTCAGCAAAGAGGGCCCGATTGCTCGGCCTCTGCGTTTGATGGCATCGCTTCGCTGACCTCAGAGCGATTGCGCATGCGATAGCTGCGTCGCAAACTAAAACGCCCGGCAGAACCTGCCGGGCGTTTTGCGTTTCAGGATGTGAGGATCACCTGATCCCTAGGTCTATCAGCGCGATTTGCAGCAGCGAAAACCAAGATGGTAATTGGCGTGGCTGCCAGAACTTTTAACCTTTGTACCGTGCCAAAACGGTGCACGCCAACGGCACCAATCTGGATGGGCGCGGTATTTATCAAAGATAAACCAACTGCCTTTCATCTCGGTTACGCCCAGTTTGCGGCTGCCCCGGCTGGCCATTTGATCCGGTGAAAGCGGCAGGTTCATATGTTCCGCAGCATTGCCGTTGATATCATAGACCCCCAGCGGGCTGACGCAGTTGCGAAATGCTCCGGTCGGGTAGGTGTTTGAGCCGCAGCTATTAAACCCGCCACCGCCGCAGGACGCACTTTTTGAGCTGTCAGCCCCGCAGATCCCGGCCTTATAATCGGGCCCATAGCTCCATCTTTTGGTGCTTGAATACTTGGAATTATGCGCCGCCCGCATACTGCTGACCGAGCCGAGGTCAAACCGGTAATCGGCCTCCTCAACAGCACCCTGGCACGCGCCTTCCCATTCATGCGCATCGCAAAGACGTTTGCCCTGCGCCTCACAAATCGCGGCGGCTTCGGAGGCTTTTACCCAAACTACGGGGTAGGTGCAGGGAATATTGGGAAACTCAAACTGATCAATACAAGCCTTGGCGTCTTCAGGCCGCTCGGTCTTTGGATCATAAAGCGGCGCCATATAGCGATCACCGCAAATGCGTTCAAACCGACTGTTGCGATACCCGGTTCCGCCGCCCGGCGCGCGTGCCTTGCATTGCGCTTCTGTCATTGGGTGTTGGGAAATGCGGGGATTGCCCTGGCCGACAAACCCTGATCGGGCAAAAATCTGTCGGATCTCGGCCAGCTCGCCAGTGCTTAGGTTGTGAACCGTTCGAAGCTGTTCAAACATGCGGGCGTTGTTATCCGCCAGGGTCTGTGAAACCCCAGCCTGGGGTGCAAAAGCAACGACCGCTGCAAAGGCGGTCGCAATTAGATGTTTCATTTCTTAACCTCCCGACGCGTTATGTAAAAGAAATCCCGGTTGTCTGAAAACCCGATAAACCGCGGAATCCTGGAGCCGTCCGATTGGCGTTTGTCAACGGCCGACATCCCGGAAACCAGATGCTGCGTCTGTATCGCGTTGTTTTTGCGCACATAAACGGCGGCATAGGTATGCTCCAGCGCGTTCATATCCATCAGCATTGCATAGTCGCAATCCAGGGCTTGAAACGACCGCGCCATTGCCGAAGGCGTCGCGGTTGAAAAATAGCCATAGGACAAAAACTGCTTGCCCTCTGCACTGCGCAAACACGCCCCGGCACGCAATGTCCGCAACTTCGCCTCGGCGGAGCCGGACCAGTTGCCAGCCCCCCATTGCTGCACCATCGGGCCGGGCATGCTTTTGCCGGTCGCCGGATCACGCACCACCAGCGGCACACCGTTTTGTCGCGCAAACCGGATACGCGGGATCAGGGCATTGTCTTCTTCGGCCCAGGATTTCATGCCGATCGTGCCGTCGTCCAGCACAAAAAGCGTCGCCAATTCCGGCTGTAATTTGCTTTCAACCACACCGTTCACGATAAAGCCGTAATGGGTGCCGTGGTTCTGGCTCGCCCAGGGGCCGAAACGCCAGGCGCCGTGATCGCGCTTG
>CAYXXQ010000257.1:0-5366 GCA_964469075.1 uncultured Rhodobacter sp. | reverse complement strand
GGTGCACCCGATCTCTCTCCACCGCAGGTTCTGGCTGGTGGCGGCGCTGATGTGGTGCTCGACTGGATGCCAAGTGCGCTGGCCAGCCGTGAAAAGGGTCTGGCGCTGGTGAATATTGCCCAGCCATTCAAATCCTCGGGCATGATGCTGACGTGTCGCAAGGATGCGGGCATCACTTCGCCTGATGATTTTGCCGGCAAAACCCTGGGCGTCTGGTTCTTTGGCAACGAATATCCGTTCCTCAGCTGGATGAGCAAACTTGGCCTGGCCACCGATGGTTCTGATGGCGGCGTGACCGTTCTGAAGCAGGGCTTTAACGTTGACCCGATCCTGCAAGGTCAAGCGGCCTGTGTGTCGACCATGACCTATAATGAGTACTGGCAGATCATTGACGCGGGCCTGTCGCCTGACGATCTGGTGGTGTTCAAATATGAAGATCAGGGCGTCGCAACGCTGGAAGACGGCATGTATGTGCTGGAAGAAAACCTGAACGATGCGGCATTTGTCGACAAGATGGTGCGCTTCGTGCGCGCCTCGATGAAGGGCTGGAAATGGGCTGAAGAGAACCCGGATGCGGCTGCGATGATCGTTCTGGATAATGACGCTTCGGGCGCACAAACCGAAGAGCATCAGAAGCGGATGATGGGCGAAGTTGCCAAGCTGACAGCCGGTTCAAACGGCGCGCTGGATCCTGCGGATTATCAGCGCACGGTCGACAGCCTGCTGGGCGGTGGATCTGATCCGGTGATCACAATGGCCCCTGAAGGTGCCTGGACACATGCGATCACAGACAAGGCCTTGAACTAAGTTTTTGCGAAGGCCTTAGACAATTGAAACGCCCGGGGTTACGGCCCCGGGCGTTTTCTTTTTTGGGAGGGTGCCTTAGTGTTAGTCTGGTGGGCTGGCAAGCTCGGCATCCAAAAACCGCTCAAACGCGTCAAGATTAACGGCTTCGAACTGGCCGAAACCTTCCATCCAGATGGAGGCGTCTTTTAGGGCCAAAGGCTCCAGCTTGCACCATTTGACCCGCCCGCGTTTTTCCTGGCTGATCAGTCTGGCCTTGGTCAGAATAGTCAGGTGTTTGGAAATCGCAGCAAGCGACATTGCAAACGGTTCGGCCACGTCGGTGACGGCCATGTCGTCTTCCAACAACATGGTCAGGATCGCGCGCCGGGTCGGGTCGGCGAGGGCGGAAAACACGAGGTCAAGTTGGGCATCCATCCCGCTTGCCTAGCGTCAGAATCGGGGGAAGGTCAACCAAATGGTTGAGGGTCAGGCAATGGTATCTGACCAAAGTCAACCGGATGGTTGAATATAGGATTGACGTCTGAAATGGAGGATGTGAGGGCTGCGGCGGTTAGGCCAGACCTTTTTGCTAGACATTTAAACGTACTAAAACAATATCTTACGTAGTTTGATGGCGGTGCTATTGGCAATTGACTCCGATTGCAGTCGCGCCTAGGTTCCGCCCGACTGTTTAAAGGGGTCAAATCGATGCCGGACGCGCCCGATCCAAATGGACTGGATAAGCTGCAATCCCGGATAGAAGCTGCGAAAGCGGCACGCGACCCTGGACGGCAGCACCATGATCATCACTCAGCGGCGGGGGCCGCCTGGCGGATGGTTATCGAACTGGTTGTCGGCATGGGCATCGGGTTTGGTATTGGGTTTGGGCTTGATCGCTTCTTCGGGACGATCCCGATCTTCCTGATACTGTTTACATTGCTGGGATTCGCAGCCGGGGTGCGCACGATGATGCGCTCGGCCGCTGAGATCCAGGAACAGAACGCCAAGGCAGCCAAGGCAGCCAAGGCAAAAGAGTAACGCCCGAGACGGGCAAGAAGACAGAGGTGTCGCAGATGGCAGCCGAAGAAGCAGGAAACGGTTTCAATATCCACCCGATGGATCAGTTCGTGATCAAGCCGTTATTCGGAGACGGTGAAATCCTGTGGTACACCCCAACCAACGCGACCCTTTGGATGGGTATTGCGGTAGTGGCGGTGATCGTGCTTCTGGTTCTTGGCACACGCGGGCGGGCAATGGTGCCGTCGCGCAGCCAGTCGATCGCCGAAGAAATCTACGGTTTCGTTCACAAGATGACCGAAGACATCGCTGGTAAAGAAGGGCTGAAATACTTCCCTTACATCATGACCCTGTTCATGTTCATTGTGCTGTCCAACGTCCTTGGCCTGTTGCCGATGAGCTTTACCACCACCTCCCACATCGCCGTGACCGCGACGATGGCGATGGCGGTTTTCCTGTCCGTGACCGTGATCGGTTTCGTCAAGAACGGCACCAAGTTCCTGTCGCTGTTCTGGATTTCGTCGGCACCGCTGATCCTGCGACCGATCCTGGCGATCATCGAGATCATTTCCTATTTCGTGCGCCCCATCAGCCACTCGATTCGTTTGGCCGGCAACATGATGGCAGGTCATGCGGTTATCAAAGTTTTCGCGGGCTTCGCAGGCGCACTTGGCGTCGGTGCGGTTGCCCCAATTGTGGCCATCATGGCGGTTTACGGGCTTGAGCTGCTTGTAACGGTCATTCAGGCCTATGTGTTCACCATTCTGACGGTTGTGTATCTGAACGATGCTCTGCATCCGGCACACTAAGTCAGAGTAACTAATTCCAGCCATTCACATCTAAAGGAGAAATCAAATGGCAGTAGAAGGCGATCTGGTACAAATGGGCGCACTGATTGGTGCGGGTCTTGCATGTACAGGCATGGGCGGCGCAGCCATCGGTGTGGGCCATGTTGTTGGCAACTACCTGTCGGGTGCCCTGCGCAACCCGTCGGCAGCCGGCGGTCAGACAGCCACCATGTTCATCGGTATTGCGTTCTCGGAAGCGCTGGGGATCTTCTCGTTCCTCGTAGCCCTGCTTCTGATGTACGCACAATAAGTTAGCAAACCCTGACTTTGATACGGGCGATCCGGTTACCGGGTCGCCGGGGTTCAAGGGGTCGTTCGCGGCCCGATGCTGACGGAGGGTGCTATGGCATCTGAAACAACGACTGACACGGCGAATGGCGCGGCTGAGCATTACCAAGGTATGCCTCAGCTGAACTTTGAATGGTTCCCCAACCAGATATTCTGGCTGGTGGTGACATTGGTTGTGATCTATCTGATTTTGGTGAAAGTGGCCCTGCCACGGATCGCCAGCGTTTTGTCGGAACGTGCCAACGCCATTTCCAATGATCTGGAACAGGCAGAGGCGCTGAAGCATAAAGCGGTCGAAGCGGAAGAGGCTTATAACAAAGCCCTTGCCGATGCCCGTGCCGAAGCGGGCCGGATCGTCGCCGATGCGAGGGCCGACATTCAGCAGGATCTGAATGTCGCCATCGAGAAAGCCGATGCCGAAATCGCTGCCAAAACAGCGGAATCCGAAGCGGCGATTGCCGAAATTCGGGCCGGTGCTATGAAAAGCGTGGAAGAAGTGGCCAAGGATACGGCAGACGCGGTCATTGCGGCTGTGATGCCTGGGATAAACGATGCCAAAGCAGTTGCGGCAGCAGTTAAGGATCGGATGAAAGGGGCATGATGATGAAATCGCTTTCAACAGCCCTGTTTGCACTGGTTGCAACACCGGCCTTCGCGGCAAGTGGTCCGTTCTTTTCGCTGAACAACACCAATTTCGTGGTGCTGATCTCTTTCGTTCTGTTCATCGCGGTTCTGCTGCGGCTGAAAGTTCCCGGCATCGTCGCCGGCATTCTGGACAAACGCGCGGATGCAATCCGGGCTGATCTGGATGAAGCCCGGTCGTTGCGTGAAGAAGCCCAGACCATTCTGGCGTCTTATGAGCGTAAGCAAAAAGAAGTGGCCGAGCATGCTGAACAGATCGTAATCCACGCCAAGGAAGAGGCTGCAAATGCTGCGGCTCAGGCTAAGGAAGATCTGAAAAGCTCGATCGCGCGTCGCTTGCAGGCGGCGGAAGATCAGATTGCCTCGGCCGAAGCGGCTGCCGTCAAGGAAGTTCGCGACACCGCGATTTCGGTTGCGGTTGCTGCGGCCAGTGACGTGATTGCCAAGTCGATGACGGCCAAGGATGGCGGCGCATTGATCGACAACGCAATTGCTGATCTTGGCAAGAAGCTGAACTAAGGCAAACGGCTTTCCATCCCTTCATGGATGGCGGACAAATAGAAAAGCCCGGTCAATTGGCCGGGCTTTTTCCTTTTGAGTAGCGGTCTTCAGTAATCCGCGTCTGTCGGCAGGTTTAGCACATAGCCAGAGTTCGGCCGGTAGTTGCTGAATTTTTGGCGCAGATGCGGCATGTCTGCCGGGTTGATCCGCACATGGGCGCACCCGTCCTGCCATTGCGTGCCGTTAAGGTTCGACACGATGCAGCGCGACGTGGCGGGGCCGGTCACAGCCGGGCCCTGTTGATAGGGATAGCCCTGCGTCATCGTGCGGGTGGCATACGGATTTGGCTGCACATAATTGTTGGTGTAAGGCGTGGCATAATAGGCCTGCGGTTGCACAACATGGGTGCGCGGCGCGACGTAATATGCCTGCGGCTGGGTATAGGTCACTTGCGGCTGAATATAGGTCGGCTGCATGTAAGTCGGTTGCATGTAGGTCGGTGTTGCATAGGTCGCATGGCCCAAGGGCGGCAGTGGCGCGCCACCCGACCAATTGTCAGCATAAGCGGTGCGGCCATATTGTTGGGCACTGGCAATTGTTGCCGTGCAGGCAAGCAGAATTGCACTGATTGAAAGCAGTTTCATCATAACCCCCAGAATAAAACTTATTAACAATCAGTTACATAAGAGGGGATTAGAGTCAAAGTTAGGGCCGCAGAGTTTCCACAGGCTGGATAACACCGCGCAAGATCGGGGACTGTTTCCAGACGGGCGACAAAAATCGCACCTTCGCCCGGCTAACGGGATTTTTCGTGTGAAAAACGCAACTGCGCAGTCGCCTCATTTCGGGCCATCCGTTGCTTGTCATGCATCGCTGATTCGACAAATCCCAGATGCGCCGCAACCGCCGCCTTCGCCCCTTGGGCATCGCGGGCCTGCAAAGCCGAGTTGATGGCGCGGTGCTGATCCAGCAGGGCCGTGCGGGTGGTTTGCTGGTCAAACATCACCTGACGATTGTAAAAAACGCCCTGGCGCAGCATCTCAAACATCGAGCGCATCATGTGCACCATGATGACGTTATGCGACGCCTCAATGATCGCCAGATGAAACTCAGCGTCCAGATGCGCCTCGGCGGTTTGGTCGTCAGTTTCGGCGGCTTTTTCCATCTTGCAAAAAATCGCGTCAATGATGTCCAGATCAGTCTGGCTGGCCAGTCGTGCCGCCCGTTCCGCGGCAAGGGTTTCCAGATCACAGCGAAAGGCCAGATAGTCAAACAACGCCTCGT
>CAYXXQ010000256.1:0-5449 GCA_964469075.1 uncultured Rhodobacter sp. | reverse complement strand
TGCTGAAATCCGGAACGTCCCGGCTTTATATCGATGAAACCACGGCCCCGGTGCTGGACCCGGGGCGCGGGAAGACCAAGACAGGATATCTCTGGGCGGTCTTGCGGGATGATCGGGGCTGGGGTGGGCCATTGCCGCCGGGCGTCGTGTTCCATTATCGCCCCGGGCGAAGTGGGGAATATGCCGAGGACATTCTGTCGGGCTTTGAGGGCACCATCCAGGTTGACGCTTATGGCGGCTATCACCGCCTGTCCAAGCCGGATCGAACCGGCGGCATGCCCTTGAAGCTGGCGTTCTGCTGGTCACACGGCCGACGAAAACTCATTGAGGCCAAACCGAAGGCAGGCTCGCCCATCGTCGACGAGGCGCTGGTGCGGATCGCCGCGCTCTACAGGATCGAGGACGAAATCCGTGGTCAGAATCCGGACGCCCGCACCAAGATCCGGAAAGAGTGCTCCCGCCCGCTGGTCAATGCCTTCTTCAAGTGGTTGGAGGCGCAGGCAGGCCGCGTGTCGCGCAAATCCGAACTCGGCAAAGCCATGGCCTATATGCTGAAACGCCAGCACGGCTTCCGCCGCTTTCTGGACAACGGCCATGTCGACATGGATTCCAACCTGGTAGAAAACGCGATCCGCAGCCCGGCCATGAACCGCCGCAACGCGCTCTTCGCCGGTCATGACGAGGGTGGTCGCAACTGGGCTCGATTTGCGTCCCTGATCGGCACCTGCAAATTAAATGGCGTTGAACCTTATGCCTATCTGGTCGACCTGTTCACAAAACTCGCCCACGGCCATCTCGACAAGAATATCGATGCCCTGATGCCATGGGCCTACGTGCAGGCCACCGCACCCTCACCGTGAGCTCGCCAGCGAGTCCACAGCGAGCACATCAACCTCCCTGAAATTTGCACAGCTTCGCCATGCAAGTGAAAAATCAATGGGACGGAAACGGCGCATACGGTCAATCTTTAGGTAGGGAATCTTCTCATCTTCACTCATTGTATCGAAATCATGTCCGTTTGTATCGAATATGGGCGTTGTTGGGTGCATGGTAGCACCTCGCGGCCATAAAAAACAGCATGTTGAGTGAAGTGGTGGGCGACCCTGGAATCGAACCAGGCGTGGGTCACCCCGGCGGAGTTACAGTCCGCTGCCGCACCTTGCAGCCCGTCGCCCGTTCTGCGTCCTAAAGCCTGGGCCTTAGCGCGAACAGGGCGTGGATACTGATCGCAGCCCGGCGCGTCAATAAGAAAATCCCCGCAAATGGTGGCTTTGGCGTGACTTGTTTTCAGCCCGCCCGCGTGGCATTGAACTGCCAAACCGGAATGAGGGAAACACATGGCCTCTCGCAATTCAAAAAAGCCGCTTTGGGTGGTGGAAAAGGAACGCCAACGCAAGGGCGACGGGCCTGAAGCCTTGTGGCTGTTCGGCCTGCATGCCGTGCGCGATGCGCTGCTGAACCCCAGCCGCGAAAAGCTGCGTTTGGTGGTGACGAAGAACGCCCATGACAAGCTGGAAGCGGATATCGCCCAGGCCGGGATCACGCCTGAAGTCGTTGATCCACGCAAGTTTTCGGTGCCGATTGATGCGCAATCGGTGCATCAGGGCGCGGCGATCGAGGTGATGCCGCTGGAATGGGGCTCGGTCTCGGAGATCTGTGCGACCAAGGGCGATGCGCCGCTGGTGCTGCTGCTGGACCGGGTCAGCGATCCGCATAATGTCGGGGCGATCCTGCGCTCCGCTGAGGTGTTTGGCGCGCGTGCGGTGATTGCCCCTGTGCGCCATTCTGCCCCCGAAACCGGGGCGCTGGCGAAAACCGCCTCGGGCGCGTTGGAGCGTCAGCCGTATTTGCGGGTGCAGAACCTGTCAAACGCGATGCGGGCGCTGAAAGAGATGGGGTATTTCCTGATCGGGCTGGATGGCACCGCCGAAGAAACGCTGGAAGAAACGCTTGTGAAGCTGCCGCCGGTGGCGACGGCTTTGGTGCTGGGGTCTGAAGGGCCGGGATTGCGGCATCTGACCAAGGAAACCTGTCACACGCTGGCGAAAATCCGGTTTGCCGGGGCGTTTGGGTCGCTGAACGTGTCAAACGCGGCGGCGGTCGGGCTTTACGCGGTGGCGCAGCGGCACAGGCAAAGCGGCGATTAGAGCGATGGACTGGACCGGCTTTATCGACATTTATTGCGAACGCACCGCGCCAGGGTTCTGGAACGAGCCGCTGAACGCGCTGAGCAACCTGTCGTTCATCTTGGCCGCCCTCTGGGGCTGGGCCGAGGCGCACCGCAGTCAGGTGATGACCCCGGGCCTGAGGGTTGCGATCGCGCTGGCGTTTCTGATCGGCATCGGGTCGTTCCTGTTTCACACCTTCGCCACTGCCTGGTCGGAATTGACCGACGTCATCCCGATCTGGAGCTTTGTTCTGTGGTTCGTGCTGCTGTCGATCCATCATATCGGCGGTGTATCGCTGACCCGAATCGGGGGGATCGCGGCGATGACACTGGCTGTCATCGCGCTGGTGATCTGGATGATGTCAAGCGACGTTACCACCACGCCCGCGACGACGGCCCCGCCGGTCCTGAACGGATCTCTGCAATACAGCCCGGCGGTGATCGCGCTGTTTGCCTTTGCTGCCATCATGTGGTGGCGCGGGCTGCCGACCCGCAACTGGGTGGTTGCGGCGGCACTGGCGTTCTCTGTGTCGCTGGTGTTTCGCACGGTTGATCTGCAATTTTGCGCGACGCTGCCGATGGGCACGCATTTCGTCTGGCATCTGCTGAACGGGCTGATGATCGCGCTGATCCTTCAAGCTTTGATCCGGCATATGGCGATCACACAGCCAGGGCAGTCGCAGCCAAGCTGACGCAGCAATCAACTATTGGTGAGGTGGCTTTAAATCCGCCATTTGTGGCTTATTTGCCAATGCAGGACGCACACTCGGAACTGTGCGTCCGTCATCACTGTCCCTCGTTCCGCACTTGCGCCCGCTGCACCCCCGCTGCGGGCGCTTTTTTGTGGCGCGAACAATCGGCAGAAGTTAACAAAGTGCATGACCACCAGCCCAAGCGACGATCTGCTGCGCAAGATCCTGAAAGAAACCAAAGTGATCGCCTGTGTCGGCGTTTCGCTGAACCCCGTGCGACCCTCGTATTTTGTCGCGCGCTATCTGTCGCTGAAGGGCTATCGCGTCATTCCGGTCAATCCGGGGCATGCCGGCAAGGTGCTGTTTGGCGAGACCATATATCCGGATCTGGCGGCCATTCCCAAAGATATCAAGGTCGATTTGGTGGATATCTTTCGGCGTTCGGAACATGTGCTACCAATCGTTCTGGCGGCTTTGGCAAACCTGCCGGATGTTAAAACCATCTGGATGCAGATCGGAGTTGAAAATGCCGAGGCAGCAGAGCTGGCCGAAAACCACGGATTGCAGGTGATCCAGAACCGCTGCCCGAAAATCGAATATCAGCGCCTGTTTGGCGAATTACGCATGGGCGGGTTCAATACCGGAATAATTTCCTCAAAACTCTGACAAGACTTGGGTGATTGGCCTTTTTGCGGTGGTTTTGCTTGCGCCTGTTGCGGAAACTATTGTCGCCCCTCGGCCAATCCCATAGGTTCAGCGGCAGTTCAACACAGCCAAGGGAAAATATTATGTCCGACGGACCAAACTACGGTTTTGACACACTTCAGGTTCATGCAGGGGCCCGGCCCGATCCGGCCACCGGCGCGCGGCAGGTGCCGATCTATCAGACCACCGCTTATGTGTTTCGCGATGCCGATCACGCCGCCGCTTTGTTCAATTTGCAAGAGGTTGGATATATCTATTCGCGCCTGACTAACCCGACTGTTTCGGCCCTCCAGGAACGTGTGGCCACGCTTGAAGGCGGTGTTGGTGCGGTTTGCTGTTCGTCAGGTCACGCGGCCCAGATCATGGCCCTGTTTCCCTTGATGGGACCGGGGCTGAATATCGTAGCCTCAACAAGGCTTTACGGCGGCTCCGTCACCCAGCTTAGCCAGACGATCAAGCGGTTTGGCTGGTCGGCGACCTTCGTTGATTTTGACGATCTGGACGCTGTGCGTGCCGCCGTTGATGATAATACCCGCGCGATTTTCTGTGAAAGCATCGCCAATCCCGGCGGTTATATTACCGATCTGGATGCGATTGCAGCGATTGCCAATGATGTCGGCCTGCCGCTGATTGTCGACAACACCTCGGCCACGCCTTACCTATGCCGTCCGATCGAGCATGGCGCGACGCTGGTTGTGCATTCGATGACAAAATACCTGACCGGCACCGGCACTGTTATGGGTGGGGCTGTGGTTGACAGCGGCAATTTTGACTGGTCCGCCAGCGATAAATTCCCGTCCCTGTCGGCGCCCGAGCCTGCCTATCACGGCCTGAAATTCCATGAAACCTTCGGCAATCTGGCCTTCACCTTTCACGGCATCGCCATCGGCCTGCGCGATCTTGGCATGACGCTGAACCCGCAGGCAGCGCATTATACCCTGATGGGGATCGAAACCCTCAGCCTGCGGATGGAAAAGCACATTGAAAACGCCGAGACTGTGGCGAAATGGCTTGAGGCCGAACCAAGGGTCGAGGCCGTCACCTATGCCGGGCTGAAGTCATCGCCTTATTATGACCGGGTTGCTAAAATCTGTCCGAAAGGTGCCGGGGCCTTGTTCACCGTCGCACTGAAAGGCGGCTATGACGCCTGCGTTAAACTGGTCAACGGGCTTGAGATTTTCAGCCATGTCGCCAATCTGGGCGATGCACGGTCGCTCGTGATCCACTCAGCCTCGACCACGCACCGGCAGTTGACGACGGAACAGCAGGTGGCCTCGGGTGCGGCGCCAAATATGGTGCGGTTTTCCATTGGCATCGAAGACCCCAACGATCTGATTGCCGATCTGGATCAGGCGCTGACCAAAGCGACAAGCTAGAAGGTTTTGCGAACACAGTTAACTGCTCTGGCACATTGCCGGGGCAGTTTTTTGTTACCTGCGCTATTCAAACGCAAACCGCAGCGTCGCGCTGGCGGTAATCGTCACCTCACCCTCGGCAATCGGCACGGCATCGGCCATTGCGGCTGCCGTGCGAAACATCGGCGCATTTGTCTGGCTGTCTTCGGCGATCGACAGGATCGCCCCCAGCGTTACCCCAGCGGCATCGGCATAAATGCCGGCCTTGCGGATCGCCTCATGCACGGCGGCGGCTCGGGCCTGGTCAAGATAGGGCCCCGGATTGGTCACGCTGAACCTGACGCCCTGAATTCGGTTGGCCCCGGATTTGGTCAGTGCGTCGAGCACCGGCCCCAGCAGATCAAGCTGCCGGATGCGCACCTGCACCACATTGGTGGCGATAAAACCGGTGATCTCCAGCGGTTGATCGTAGGAAGTTTTCTGGTTGTTCCATTGCGGATGCACATCAAACTGCACCGTCTGCAAATCCT